>JBKJWJ010000175.1:0-3210 GCA_046716905.1 Gaiellaceae bacterium | reverse complement strand
CACCGACACCGGCCGCGACCCTCGGGACACCAACACTGCTCTCACCGGCCGCGGGCGCGGCGACCCAGGCGCTTCCGGCATTCGCGTGGACCGCGGTCGCCGGAGCCGCGCGCTACGAGTTCCAGCTCGCAGCAGACGCCGGCTTCAACTCTCCCGTCCTCGGGCGCGGGGAGGACCAGTTCTTCACCCGAAACACGCGTGCGACGGTCAAGAAGACCGCGCCCAACGGGACCTACTACTGGCGCGTCCGTGCGGCGACCGCGGACGGCTCTGTCTCTCCGTGGGCTGCGCCTCGGCAGTTGCGCAAGGGCTGGACTCTTTCGCCCGCCTTGCAGGCACCCGCCCACGGGGCGATCGTCAGTCACCCTGGGAGTCCCCTCGTCCTGAAGTGGGCGTCGGTGCCGCACGCTGCCAAGTACCTGGTCACGATCGCAAGCGATCCGCTTCTCGGCTCTGCTGTCGGGGGACAGCAGAACGTCGAGACAGCGGGCACGGTCTACGCGCCTCGTGCGCTGCTGCTTCCGCCCGGCACCTACTACTGGGGCGTGACGCCACTCGATGCGCAGGGACACCGTGGTGTTCCCTCGCCCGTCGCGTCCTTCAGGTGGACCTGGCCGACTTCGACGTCAGCTGCGGTCGACGACCTGATGAGCGAGACGGAGGTCTTCGACCCGATGTTCTCCTGGGCGGCGGTCCCCGGTGCCGCGAAGTATGAGCTGGAGGTCAACCCGACCGTGGACTTCTCTCCTGGCTCGAAGGTCTGTTGCCTCGGCCTGATCATTGCCACGTCGCACTCCCCGACCTCGATGCTTCGGGACAACACGTACTACTGGCGGCTCCGCGCGCTGGACGCTTTCGGGAACGCTGGACAGTGGAACCTAGGAACGCCGTTCGTGAAGACCTTCGACAAGGTTCCCCCCGTCTCGGGGACGAGCATCAAGAACGTCCACATGCGGGACAACCTGTCGGATCCGGGCAGCGATCTCGACGGCTTGACGGTCGGCTATCAGACTCGTGTTCCGGTCCTCAGCTGGAACCCAGTCCCAGGCGCGTCCAGCTACGAGATCGATGTCTTCCCCTACGAAGGCGGCATGTGCAACTGGTCGGATCTCGGCTCGGACCACTGGCGCGTCACGACGGCGACAACTGCGTGGACGATGCTCGGCTCAGGCTGGGGAGGCGTGAAGCCCTACGACGACGATCTTCAGGTCTCGAGTGACGGCAACCGTGCACCCGTGGCAGGGAAATCCTACTGCGCCCGTGTGCGCGCTCGGGCTGACCGTGACCTAAGCATGCAGGAGGTCTACGGCGATTACACGTACCTGAATGACGGCACCGGCGCCTCATTTACGTGGCTCGGCGCGCCGGCCGGCGGTGCCTGCTCGCCCTCGTGCGTGCCGAACAACCTCGGCGCTGACGACTATGTCCTCCCGACGACTGGCACCTCGACGACGCGCATGCCGCTCTTTACCTGGAAGCCGATCGCCGGCAAGGGGAGCTACTACGTCCTGGTCTCGAAGGATCCGTCCTTCAGCAACATCGTCGACTACGCTTTCACGCAGCAGCCCGTCTATGCGCCGCGCACGGCCTTCGCGGCGATGACCTACTCGGACGAGGAAACGCTGTACTACTGGGCTGTGCTCCCTGCGACTTGCACGTGTGGCGATGGGGCCGTCGGTAACCCGCTTGAAGCCGCACCGCACAACTTCCAGAAGCTCTCGACCCCGCCGTCGCTCATGAGCCCGGCGTCCGGTTCCGACGTCCTCGGGCAGCCGACGTTCAAGTGGACATCCGCTGAGGCGACCAGGTACTACCGGCTGCAGATCTCCCAGGATCCAAGCTTCGGGACGCTTCTCGACAACGTGATGACTGCATCGACCGCCTACACGAGTTCCACGTCGTACCCGGCCGACACGCTGCTCTACTGGCGTGTCCGAGCGGATGACGAGAACAAGGTTGGCCTTCGCTGGTCGGCCGTCGGAAGCTTCCAGCGGCGTCTGCCGACTCCGGCGCCGAAGTTCGACTCCGCCGCGGGTGACATGTTCCCACTCATGTCGTGGGCCCCGATTCAGGGCGCAGTCTCGTATCGCCTGGCGGTCGATGAGGCTGACGGCGATCACGCCGAGTACGACGATTTCCGCTCTGCCGCAGCCACTTTCGTGAAGATGACGGGCACGGGCATCGCAGGAATCCGCGTCCGGGCAAACTTCCCGATGACTACGGGTCAGACAACGGCGGGTCCGTGGTCGTCGACAGTGCAGTTCACGCGCACGATGGGGGAGCCGACGGGCGCAGCGACCGACGCCTCGGCTGACCACCTGCTCTTCCGCTGGGATCCGAAGCCTGGGGCCAAGCAGTACCGCGTCCTGGTCGCAAACCGCGAGGACTTCGCCCTGACGGTGGAGGACGTCACCACGGACAACTCGAGCTTCGCTTCGGTTCTGACGAACCCGGGCTACTCCCAGGGCGGCACCTTCTACTGGAAGGTCGCCGCGATCGACGAGGATCGCAACGTGGGGGACTTCACCCGCGCCCACTCGTTCACGCTCAAGAAGACAACCTCTGGGCCGGGCGGAATCCAGGCGGCGCAACGACTGCGCCTCGGAGTCAGCGGCCGGCTGCGCGCGAAGCGGATGAGCCGTCTCGTCGTCACCGTCAAGGCCGGCGGCCGGGTCATCTCCGGCGCCAAGGTGCGGGGCCTCGGCTCCGGCCTGAAGCCACGTTGGCGGGCCACGAACCGCAGGGGTCAGGTCGTCTTCAGATTCCGCCCGAAGGCCAAGGGCAGCATGGTGCTCTTCCAGGCGACCAAGCGAGGGTTCCTGCTCGGCGCCGCCCAGGTGCGCGTTCGCTAGACGAGCACGTCGGCGCCACAGCTGAAGACCAGCGCGTCCAGCAGATCCTCCGACGCAACACCCGCGAGCGACCTGTGGGTCAGATCGACCGAGATGTCGGGCCAGGAGTCGAGGGCGAGGGCTGCGGCTCCCTCGTCGGCGCCGTAGCAGAGGAGCGTGCCGGCGTCGCAGACCTCGCGCCTGAGTGAGAGGCGGCGGGCGGACGTCTCGAGTTCGCGGAGCTCCTCGAGCGGATCGATGCGGACGTTCGAGTCCGAGCCGATGCAGATGCCGACTCCGCGCTCGCGTAGTCGCTCGAACGGCGCGAAGCCGTCCCCGAGATTCGCCTCCGTCGTCGGGCAGAGGCAGACGCGCGAGC
>JBKJWJ010000174.1:0-7817 GCA_046716905.1 Gaiellaceae bacterium | reverse complement strand
CCCTGCGCGATGTCGGGCGACTGCTCGTCGATCGCCACGATGACGCCGCAGGTGTTGGCGTCGAAGCCCCACTCCGAGTGCGTGTAGCCGATCTCCGCGATCTTTTTGCGGACGAGCGACGGGATGTCGACGTAGGTCTCGGTCGAGATCTCGCCGGCCACAACGACGAGCCCCGTCGTGATCAGCGTCTCGCACGCCACGCGGCCGGCGGGGTCGTCCTTCAGCACCGCGTCGAGGACGGTGTCCGAGACCTGGTCGGCGATCTTGTCCGGATGACCCTCGGTCACCGACTCGGACGTAAAGAGAAACTCGCGCGCGGCCATAGGGCCGGGAAAGCTACCTACTCGATCTCGACGAAGAAGAGCGACTTCCCGAGATCCCCGTCCTTTGCCCCAAAGGCGACGAGGGACTTGAGTGGCTTAAGGTTGCGGCTGATCTCAGGGGGAACGTCCTCGCCGGAGGTGCTTGCGAAGCCCATGATCACGTCGACCGCCTCCGAGAGGTCGATGTACGCGAGTCCCGTGTAGTCGGCCGGGACGCCGGCAGCCTCGAGCGCATCCTTGTACCGGGCGCTGTCGGAGAGCTTGTCGCCCTGCTCCCCCATCTGCGCGATCGCGCTCTTCGCCGTCGTCAGCACGACCGTGCTCTCGACAGTCGCGAGATTGACGGTGAAGCCTGGGAAGACGGCGGTCGTGACCTCACCGTCCTCGGTCACATCTCCTCCTGCGCGCTCGGCCACGGCGCGGAGCAAGCGGTCGGCCGTCTGGCGCGCTTCCTCGGGATCCGCGGCCTCCAGCATGAGCGCCAACTCCGGGATTGGAACTCCCGGCGCGGCATAGAACGCGACCTCGCCCTGGAAGAGGCGCAGGACGTCGTCGATCTCAACGCCGAGCTCTTCCTCGAAACCTTCGAGGGCCATCCCGTAGAGCGGGTTGGAGCGCAGGTCCCGTAGCTGCGCGGTCGTTCCTTCCCCCTGGAAGGTCGTGAAGGCGAACGCGTCGGCGGGAACGAGGTGGAGTAACGAGGACTTGTAGGCCTCTGCGGCGCCGAGGAGCTTGTCCGCACCCTCGCCGCGCAGCGCGCCGGCGATCTCGGCGCCGTCGTCTCGGGCCTTGGCCCAGGCGCCCGCGAAGTCGATCTTGTCCAGACCGAGCATGCGGAGGCTCTTCGCAGTCGCCGGATCAGCGTCGCCGAACGCGTCCAGCGCAGCGGCCACATCGAACCAGACCCGGCTGAGAGCGTCGTCCGGAAGCTCCGCCATTCCGCCTTTGAAGCCCTCGTCGTCGGCTAGGGAGCCGCCGTCGCTGCGTACCAGCGCGGAATCGATCGACGCCTGCTTGTCGGAGATGAGGACCCAGCCGTCGACCACGCGGGTGACTGCGTCGTCTTCGGCGTCGTCGGAAGCGTTCAGCTTCTGCACGAGCGCCACGGTCTTGCCTGTGTCCTCGGGCTTCGTAAGCCCCACGAAGCTCACGTCCTGGAGAGACTTGGCATAAACCGCGACAGCGACCTGCTCGCCGAGCGCGGGTTCCACGTCGCTCTCCCACGTGACCTTCGTCTCGCTCTCGAACTCATCCTTGAGCTCAGCGATCCACTTGTCGCCGTCGGGGAATCGCCCGAGCAGCTCTTCGACCTGTTTCCACTGATCCGAATTCGGGTCGGTCTCGGTCTCCCAGTAGACGAGCGCGCCGGCCTTGAGCATCTCGGCGCCGCCTGAACCGCCCGCAGCGACGTCCTCGCTGCCGCAGCCGGCGGCGGCGAAGGCGAGCACGGACAGAAGGGCGGCGAGGACCGGACGCATCGATCTCATGGTATGCGCAGCGACGGCCGCCACTACTCCCCGGTCGGGGGACGGCTCATGAACTCGACGATCACCTCTGCGACCTGGCGTCCGTCCAGCACCTCGCGGACGGCGCGCGTGATGGGGAGGTCGGCTCCGATCTTGGTCGCGAGATCGTCGAGAATCGGCGCCGTCGTCAGGCCTTCGACGGTGCCGACCTTCCGGATGGCGTCCGCCGCGCTGGCTCCCCGCGCCATCAGGGCGCCGGCACGGCGGTTGCGACTGTGCCGGCTCCAGCAGGTGGTCAAGAGGTCACCGGTGCCGGCCAGGCCCGCAAAGGTCTCCGACTTCGCTCCCGTCGCCACCCCGAGCGTGCGCATGTCGGCTAGGCCGAGCGTGATCAGAGCCGCCTTCGCGTTGTCGCCGAGCCCGAGCCCGTCCATCGCGCCGGCGGCGAGAGCGATCACGTTCTTCGCCGCCGCGGCGAACTCGACCCCCGCCGGATCGCTGTTGACGTAGACCCGGAACGTCGTCGAGTTGATCGCGTCCTGCAGCATGACTGCGAGCTCGGGATCCTCGCTCGCGACGACCGCCGCCGTCGGGAGCCCTTCCTTGATCTCGGCCGCGATGTTCGGTCCCGAGAGAACCGCGACCGGCCGCCCCTTGATCAGCGCCGTCAGGCGGCCGCCCGTGTCGGGGTCGAGGCCCTTCGTCAGGCTGAGGACCGGCGCCTCGCCTGGCAGGTCGCGCACGACGTCCCCGAACGACCTGCTTGGGACGGCGACGACGACGAGCTCGGCATCCATCACGGCGCCGTTCGAGCGCTCCCGGCCGAGGATCTCGACCTCGTGCCCGCGCTCCCGCATCACACCTCCGAAGACAGTGCCCCAGGCTCCCGCTCCGATGACGACGGTCTTCATGCTCGGCGGACGAAATCGATGGACACCGGGACTCCCTGCATCTCGTACTGGTCGCGGAGCTTGTTCTCCACCCAGTAGGCGTAATCCCGCGTGATCAACCCCGGGTCGTTGACGAAGAAGCGAAATCGAGGCGGGCGGACGGTGGTCTGAGTGCCGTAGAGGAGGTTCAGGCGCTTTCCGCGCCGTGACGGCGCCTCACGCTGCTCGCGGAGGTCGCGCAAGAAGCGATTCAGCTCTCCCGTCGAGATCCGCTTGATGTGCTTCTCGAAGAGGGTCTCGACGCGCTCGAACAGCCGGTGGATCCCGCGCCCGGTCGTCGCGGAGACGGTGATGATTTGCGGACGCTGGCGGAGCTGGGCCTCGAGCCGGCCACGAACGTCCTCGATCCCGATCTGCGTGATGTCCCACTTCGAGAGGACGACAAGCGTCGAGCATTGCGCCTTTCGGGCGATGTCGGCGACGGACAAGTCCTGGTCGACGAGGCCCTCGGAGGAGTCGATCAGCACGAGCGCGACGTCGGCCCGCTCGGCCGCCTGCAACGCGCGTAGCTCCGAGTAGTACTCGATGCCCTGCCGCTGGCGCCGCTTGCGCCGGATCCCCGCCGTGTCCACGAGGACGAACGTCCGGTCCCCGCGCTGAATGACGGTGTCGATCGAGTCTCGCGTCGTGCCCGGCACCTCGGAGACGATCACGCGATCCTCCCCGACGAGCGCGTTCAAGAGGCTCGACTTGCCGACGTTCGGTCGGCCGATGATCGCCACCCGGATCGCGTCTTCGGCGACCGCATGCCGTTTCGACGTACCAGGCAGGCCCTCGAGCACGGCGTCGAGGAGGTCGCCGGTCCCATGCCCATGGAGCCCCGAGATCGCGACCGGCGCGCCCAGGCCGAGCTTGTGGAACTCGTGGATCTGGTCGGTTCGGGTCGGGTCGTCCATCTTGTTCGCGATCACGAGGACCGACCGGCCCGACTTCCGCAAGAGATCGGCGACCTCCTCGTCGCCCGGTGTCACTCCCGCCCTCGCGTCGACGACGAAAAGCACCAGATCGGCCTCCTCGATCGCAACACGCGCTTGCTCGGCGATCTGACGCGTGATCTCGGAACTGTCCGCGAGGTCGACCCCGCCCGTGTCGATGAGCAGAAACCGCTTGCCACGCCACTCGCAGACGATGTCCTTGCGGTCCCGCGTGACGCCGGGTGTCTCGTGGACGACAGCTGCGCGAGTCGCCGTCAGGCGGTTCACGAGCGTGGACTTGCCGACGTTAGGGAAGCCCACGATCGCCGCCGTCCCGGAGAGCTCGCTCACTCGGGAGGGACCGCGTGCCGTGGCCTGCCGAGCGCGTGCGTGTCCGCGAGGAAGCGCCAGAGCTCGTGGAGGCGGCGCTCGATCTCGGTGGATGCCTCGCGATAGTTCTTCCCGTTCGCCTTCATGCCCTCGAAGGAGAACGGCTTTCCCCAGGCGACGGAGATCGGGTGGAAGTTGCCCGGCTTCCAGAACTGCGTCCCGTGGATCGCCGCACAGACGACCGGCACCTGTTCCTGCACGGCCACCATCGCAGCTCCCGGCATGACCTTGCCAGGCACGCCGGCCAGCTGGCGCGTTCCCTCGGGGAAGACCCCGAGCGCGTTGCCGTCGCCGACGCACCGCCGCATCTGGCGCACCGCCTCGCGGTCGGATTCGCCGCGCCGCACGGCGTAGGTACCGAACACCTGGAGGAGCCGGCCGACCACCGGCACCTCGTGGAGCTCTGCCTTCGCGAGAAAGAAGAGGTTTCGCGGGCTCGCTGCGCCGAACGCCGGCGGGTCGAGCCAGGAGAAGTGGTTGAAGGCCATGACGAGGCCTCCCTGCGGAGGGACGCGGTCCGCGCCGTAGACCCGCATTGGGGCAAGTGTCCGGACGAGCGAGCCGATCGTGGCCTGGCCTAGCTGCCAGACGAGCTCGTTCCCGTTCATGCGACCCGAGCCCGGACGAGCGCTTCGATCCTGTCGACGACGTCATCCACGTCGAGTTCGGTCGTATCGATGCGATTCGCGTCATCTGCCGGCTGCATCCGCGCTGCGTCGCTCTCGTCCCGGAGCCGCAGGTCGGTGGCAAGCGCGTCGCCGCCGATGTCCGGCCGCTCGGCCTGGCGGCGCTGGGCGCGCACGGCTGGCTGGGCGTTCAAATAGACCTTGACGTCGGCGTCGGGCGCGACGACGGTGCCGATGTCGCGTCCTTCGATCACGGCGTTCCCGAGGTCTGCGAGGTCGCGCTGCCGACGGCGCATCACCGCGCGCACCTCCGGGTGGCGCGCGACGATGGGGACCAGCCGGTCGATTTCGGCAAGGCGGATGTCAGTCGTGACGTCGTGGCCCGCGATCGCGACGCGCCCGTCCTCGTGCAGGTCGACCGGATTCTCGTCGGCGAGGAGGCCCAGAGCCGCTGCATCCTCCAGCACGAGGGATCGCTCGACCGCGAGCCAGGTTACGGCCCTGTACATGGCACCCGTGTCCAGATACCGGAAGCCGAGTCGCTCGGCCAGCCGGCGGGCGACGGTGCTTTTCCCGGCTCCGGCGGGCCCGTCGATCGCAACGATCATCGCTGGGTCACCGACTCGAGCAGGTCGAAGAATCCGGGGAAGCTTACTGCCACGCTGTCCGGATCCTCGATCTCGACACCTTCTCTCGAAACGAGCCCACCCACCGCGGCCAGCATGGCAATCCTGTGATCGCCTCGGGTCAGGACCGGACCCCCACCCTTAGGGCGGGTGGGGACCCCCCTCACCCTGAAGCCATCATCGCTCGCCTCGATCCGCACGCCAAGGGCTCGGAGCACATTTGTCACTGATTCGATGCGGTCTGTTCCCTGTTCACGCATTTGAGCAGCGCCTCGCACGCCGCTCTCTCCTCGTGCCAACCCGGCGGCAAGCGCAAACAACGGAAGCTCGTCGATCATCCTCGGAACCTCCGCCTTTCGCACGGTGGTGGCGGTCAACGGCGCTGCGCGAACCTCCAGGTCTGCGACCGCCTCGCCGCCGAGCCGTCGCCGGTCGAACACAGCGATCCGCGAGCCCATACGAGCGAGCACGTCCAGCAGGGCAGTCCGGAAGGGGTTGACGCCGACCCCGTGGACGGAGAGCTCCGAGCCGGCCACGAGCGTCGCCGCCGTGACGAACGGAGCCGCCGACGAGATGTCGCCCGGAACCCCCACTGAGCCGAGGTGGAGGCGTTCGACCGGCCCGACCGACACCGTGCGGCCAGAACGTGAGATGGACGCGCCGGCGGCGCGGAGCAACGTCTCCGTGTGATCGCGGGTGAACATCGGCTCGGTGACGACGGTTCGGCCTTCGCGCACCTGCATCCCGGCCAGGAGCAGCGCCGACTTCACCTGGGCATTCGCCCGCTCGAGCGAATGATCCACGGGGCTCAGCTGGGCGCCCTCGATCCGCACGGGCGGACGCCCTTCTGTCGTCTCGACCCTCGCGCCCATCCGCCGCAACGCGTCGGCGAGAGCCTCGACCGGCCGTAATCTCAGCGACTCCCCACCTGAGAGCACGAACTCTCCGTCCTGCCCGGCCAGGAGCCCCATCAGGAACGCCAAGAGCGTCCCGGCGGCGCCGCAGTCGATCGGGCCTGCAGGCGCAGCGAGGCCCCTGAGACCGACCCCGTGCACGACGAGAACGTCGACGTCCTCCTCGACGACCTCGACACCGAGCGCACGCACAGCTGCAAGCGTCGACTCGGTCTCCCCCGAGCGGCCGAAGCCCTCGATCCTCGTCTCGCCCTCACACACGGCCCCGACCAGAACCGCCCTGTGCGAGATCGACTTGTCGCCGGGCACCCCGATGTGGCCGACGACGGCCGCCGCCGGCTCGATCTTCACCTGGGGAAAGGCAACGACGTGACGGCCATAGCGCGCGGAGTCTACGTTTACGCCTGTGCGAGCATCGCTGGAGAGGATCGACGATTAGCTGCGTGGAACAACCGACCGGATGAGGATCTTCTCGGGCATCCAGCCGACGGGCTCAAAGCACTTCGGCAACTACAGCGGCGGCTTCCGCCAGTACGCCGCGACGCAGGAGCTCGGCGATGCCTTCTTCTGCATCGTCGACCTGCACTCGATCACCGTCGAGCACGATCCCGCCGGCCTGCGGGAGCAGACACTCGACCTCGCCGCGATGCTCTTCGCGACCGGCATCGACCCGGAGCGCTCGACTGTCTTCGTTCAGAGCCACGTCACTGCCCACGCCGAGGCCGCGTGGCTCCTGAGCTCCGTGACGAGCGTGGGCGAGCTGCGCCGAATGCACCAGTTCAAGGACAAGTCCGACCAGCACGAGTTCGTCTCGGCCGGGCTCTTCACGTACCCGGTGCTGATGGCCGGCGACATCCTGCTCTACCAGACCGACCTCGTTCCGATCGGAGACGATCAACGCCAGCACCTCGAGCTCTCGCGGAATGTGGCCGATCGCTTCAACTCGCGCTTCGGCGAGACCTTCAAGCTGGCCGAGGGCCGCTACCCCGAGATCGGCGCGCGCATCATGGATCTGCAGGAGCCGGACCGGAAGATGTCGACGACGCTCGGCACCCCGCAGGGAACGCTCGGGCTGCTCGACCCTCCCGACACGCTGCGCAAGAAGGTCAAGAGCGCAGTCACGGACTCGGGCTCGGAGGTCCGCCGAGCGCCGGACAAGGCCGGGATCACCAACCTGATCGACATCCTCTCCGTGGCTACCGGGGAAGCCCCCGACGCGATCGAGGCTCGCTACGACGGTTCCGGCTACGGCCAGTTCAAGTCGGACGTAGCCGAGGCGGTCGTCGAGGTCGTCGTCCCGATCCAGGAGCGCTATGCCGAGTTGCGCTCGGACGACGCGGAGCTCCAGCGGCTGCTCACCCGGGGCGCCGAGAAGGCCCGCGAGGCATCTGCCTCGACGCTCGACTCCATGTACGAGCGCATGGGGTTTGCCAGACCCGCCTAGAGCCAGCCCGAGCGCCGGAACTGCCAGTACAGCGCGATGCAGATCCCGGCCATGAGCGAGAGAGCCATCGGGTAGCCGACCCGCCAGCCGAGCTCTGGCATGTGGTCGAAGTTCATCCCGTACACGCCTGAGATCAGAGTCGGCACGGCGATGATCGCGGCCCA
>JBKJWJ010000173.1:0-5194 GCA_046716905.1 Gaiellaceae bacterium | reverse complement strand
GGACGCCCGGGTCGAGTGCCTGGTGCTCAGCGTGCGGGACGGGATGACGCTGATCCGACGGCGTCAGGCGTAAGCGCGGCGAGCGACTCCAGCTGGGCGTCTGCCAGGGCGAGCACCTTCTCGTGAGGCGGAAAGTAGCGGTTCGGGATCGCGATCACACGCATCCCGGCTGCCGCTGCCGAGCGGATCCCGTTCGCCGAGTCCTCGACCGCCGCCGCCCGCCGGGGCTCGACCCCGAGCCTGCGCGTCGCCTCCAGGTAGACGTCCGGGGCCGGCTTTCCGCGCTCGACTTCTTCGGAGGACACCGTGGTCTCGAAGAGCTCCGCGACGCCCATCTTCTCTAGAGCGAGGTCGATGAGCGGCCGGTTCGATGACGAGGCGAGCCCGAGCGGCCAGCGGTCAGCCATTCGATGCACCGCGGCGACCGCGCCGTTGATCACCGGCAGCTCGTCCCGGTATCGCTCCTGCATGCGCTCGACGACCAGCCGGTTCAGCTCCTCGGGCGGCTCTGAGAGCCCGAGCTCGTCGCGGAGGTAGCGCGACCACTCCGTGGAGCTCATGCCCATCATGTCCGCCTGCGCCCCGTCGTGCCAGCGACCTCCCCGCTCTCGGACGAGCGCTTCGCGGACTTCGTCCCAGACCTGCTCGGTGTCGATCAGCAGGCCGTCGAGGTCGAAGACGACGGCGTCGATCACAGGTCGCGGTACGCCTGGCTCACGTACGCGAGCGGCCGGTCGCTCGGACCCGCCTCGGCCGACTCGATCTCGCCGACGAAGAACGTGTGCGAGCCGGCCGGGTGCTCGGCGTGCACCTTCCCCCGCAGCCAGCCGACCGAGCCGGCGAGGAGCGGAGGGCCGACCTCGTCGAGGACCTTGATTCCCTGCCAGAGGCCGATCGGCGGGACTCCGCGTGCGAAATGCTGCGCCACGTCCTCCTGCCCGGCCGCTAGGAGGCTGACGCCGAAGCCGTCCGCCCGCCGGAGCAGCTCGTGGAGGGCCGCATCCTTTCGGATCGCGAAGCCGACGAGCGGGGGGTCGACCGACAGCGAGACGAGCGTCCCGAGCGTCAGTCCGGCTCGCTCGCCCTCGAGCTCGACGGTGACGACCGCGACCCCGGCCGGGAATCGCCGCATGACCCCGCGGAGGTCTTCTCCTGCTCCTGGCACCTCAGTGCTTCCGGCAAAGCCGGTCGCCGGCGGTGACCCGGTCCTGCAGGGCATTCATCGCGCGCTCATGGGCCACGTGTTGCTGGTTGCGCGGGTTGTAGTCGGGGACTGCATCGAGGTAGCGAACCACGTCCGGCGTCACGCCGGGCCCCTCTACGGTCAGCCGGTACCTGCGGCCGTGGCCGGCGCTCGACCTGCTACCTCTTGCGCGGAAGGTGTAGCAGAACGTCCCCGTCATCTTGTGCGTCACGAACGCGTTCTCGCGCCGCCATCCCGGGCCATATGCGGAGCGAAGGGTGTCGATGTAGACAAGCTTGCCGTACTTATCGAGTCGGGCGCCTCGGCGGGTCGTTCGGAAGCCGTGGACCGGCCGCCCTCTGTACGTGAACCGGCCGAACAGATGGTGGAAGCGGCCGTTCCAGGACCAGTCAGCCCACGCCTCAACGACCGCGAGCGGGCCCGTCCAGTGCGAGAGGTGGAGCGCCCAGGCTCGCTGCTGTCGCGTGCGGGGGAGAAAACCCAGGAGCGGAGTCTTCCGCCGGAAGCGCTGAACCGCCCAGTACGAGCCGTCCGGCGCCTTGCAGGCGGCGACGAGCCAGGGAAGCGGGGGCCCGTCGTAGCGGAGACATGCGTTCGAGATCGGCTTCGCATCCCGTCGAATCCGGAACTGGACCTGCGGGACGCTCGGATTCGGGAACCGGGCGTTGATCGCGCCCCAGGCACGCACGCGCCACGGACGGCCGTGGGCCCGGTAGGTCAGCACTGCCGTCTTCCCGTTGCTCGTTACCGCCAACCGAACGCCAGTGGCATCACGGTCGATCAACTGTGACGCCGAGGCCGGCGGCGTCAGGACTGCGGCTATGAAGGCGACGAATACGAGTCGGCGCACGGGACCCTCCCGCCCGCCGACTCTAGCGATTCGGCTCTTAGTGGTGCGAGCAGAGCCGGTCGTTCAGGCCGTCCAGAATGGTGTTCATCGACGCCTCGTGTAAGACGTGCTCGGGGTTCAGGGCGCTGAACGAGTCGAGGCCCTTGCCTTCCCACTTGACGTCCGGGGTCACGCCCGGGCCTTCGACCGTCATGCGGTACGCCTTGCCGGAGCCGGGGCCACGGAGCCCTGCGCTGTAGCCGCCGGGGTGGGCATATCCACCCTCGAGCGGGTTGCGGGCGCGGAAGTTGTAACAGAACGCTCCTGTCCCCTTGTGCGTCACGAACGAGTTCTCGCGTCGCCAGCCGGGGCCGTGCTTCGAGCCAAACGTGTCCAGGTAGACCAGGCGTCCGTACTTGTCCTTACGAGCGCCGAACTGGTTCGTCTTGAAGCCGTGAACCGGTCGGCCGAGGTAGGTCAGGCGCCCGAAGATGTGGTGATTCCGGCCGCTCCAGGACCAGTCCGTCCACCCTTCGAGGAGGGCGAGCGGCCCTTTCCAGTGGGACAGGTGCAGTGCCAGGGCCCGCTGCTCCGGAAGCCAGGGGAGCATGCCGAGGTTCGGCAGGGCCCGCTGCCATTGCTGGAGAGCCCAGTACGACCCGTCCGGCGCCTTGCACGCGGTGACCACGTGCGCGAGTGGCGGCCCGTCGTACGGACGGCAGGAATTCGCGAACCTGAGCTTCTTTCCGAATGTTCCCCAGCCGCCGGCGCGATCGAGCCGGAACTGGACCTGCTTGCGAACCTTGCTCGGGTGGAGCGCGTTCATCGCGCCCCAGGCGAGCACGTCCCAGCGTCGGCCGTGGGCTCTGTAGCTGACCATCGCCTTGCCGTCACGCGAGACCTTGAGCTTGATGTTCATGGCATTGCGGTCGATCAGCTGCGACGCCGAGGCAGTCCCGGCGAGGGCAAGTGAACTGACGACCACGATCGTAAGCGCGACGAGATGGCGCACCGACCCCTCCTTCTGAGAACCGCAGGACGTCCGTTGAATCGGCGCTTGCGGCGCAAAGTTGAACCTCGAATGGGGGAGCTACGCGTCGTCGTCCGTGAGCTCGTCGGCCAGAACCGCCGCCGCGAGCGCGAGCCAGGCTCGGTCGGGATCCGCGATCAGCTCGTCGAGCGCGGCCGACGCGCCGTCGAGGCCGTTCGCCTTCTCCTTGAGATCGTGGAGCGCCGTGGCCAGCTTCGCTCGAAGTCGGGGGCGATCGAGGTCCGCCGCGAGACCGGTCACCGCCCGTTCGTCGAGCAAGAGCTCACGGCGCAGGTCGCCGCCTGCGGCGAGGACGAGGAGCGCCCGCCTGATCGCGGCCGACAGCTCGTCCGGATCGAACGGCACCCGCTCCAGTGCCACGAGCGCCACCATGGCCGATCGTTCGTCCGGCGTGGCCTCCCCGAGGTGCGGATCGAGGTGCTCGAGGATCTGCCGGTCGGTGTCCACGCGTCGCTCGTGGAGGCCGCCTCCGCCGGGCGGAAGCGGCCTCCACTCGTTCCGTCTACGGAGTCGTGGTCTGCGTGGGCGGCGGGGTCGCCGATCGATCACGATCGTGATCGTGCGCCGTGGTGTCGGCGTTCTTGCTGGCGAACCAGGAACCTAGGAGCGCGAGTGCGAGCCCGAGGTGAAGAAGGTCATCCGCGTTGTTGAACGGGATGAAGTTCGCATCCTTGTCGGTACCGACGACGAGGCCGTACAGGAAGAGAACGACGTAGATCACGCCGGACCCCAGCAGGTACGTCCGCGCGCTGTCGAATGTGCGCGCCATCGCGATGCCGGCGATGCCGAAGAGCAAGTGGACGATGTTGTGCAGGATGCTGACCTGGAAGATTCCAAGCAGCTCCGAGGGCGAGTCCTTGCCGGCGAACTCGATGTCGCCGAGGTTGGTGGTGATGCCCGGAATGAAGCCCAGGACACCCGCGCCGAGAAACGCCACGCCCATCAACAGCGCGAGCTTCTGAGCGAGAGAACGGTCGTGGTCTCTCATTGATCCTCCGTTGTTAGGGGACGTATCTACGAGTTCGAAGCGACAACCCTAGTGGTTCGTCGGTTCGATTGGTGCTCCTTTTTACGCGAGGAGCATGAAGCTGAGCACGGCGGCAACCATCACTCCGCCGCCTGCGAGCGCGAGTGTGCCACGGTGGTGGACGAGTGCCGCACCGGTGCGAGACACCCGTACGGGCTGAGGCATCGCGGCCAGGGCGAGGAGCAGGACGGCGAGACCGGCCAGTGCGAAGAGCACGGGCGGAACGGCTCGAGCAGCCGTCTCGACGGTCTCTGCGGCGCCACCGAGAGCGCTGCCCAGTCCTCCGGCCCGACTGGCGATGCCGTTCGCGTCTGAAGAGTTGGTCTGGACGCCGGCGACCTCTCCCGTCGTGCCTCCGGATCCACCGCTCGCCGTACCTGATCCGCTGCCTTCTGACTCGGCCGCTGCTGCCGCAACGAGTGCGCGCACCGACGGCGGCGTCCGGCCGGGGCAGGTGTTCCGAGCGCGTTCGGCTGCGATCTTGGCTGGGCCAGGCGGCTGCTTGACGATGACGACCGTGACGCCGGCGAGTCGAGTCGCGACCTGGCCCCGTGGATGAACTGTCAGGCGATAGGTGCCGAGAGCGAGGGTGCGACCGTCGAGGCGGCCCCTGAACCTGACCACGTTGCGCCCCGCCTTCGCCCGGACGATGAACTTTCCGACGTAGCGGCAGGCGGGCGCGACCTCGTCGACCCGGAAGACGACGGTCGCCGGTTCGGAGAGCCAGAACGAAATCGCCACGCTGCGCCGGGACGCCTTGCCGCGTCGGGCGAGATACGGGCGCGAAACGCGCACGCGCTTCACTGTTCTGATCGCGCTCGACGCTTCGCCGGCAGACGTGGAAGAGCCGGCTGCTCGGCTGCCCGGAGCGGAAGACCCGCCGGGAGCGCCTCCCGAGGAGGGCGTTGACCCGCCCCCTGGCGAGCCGGTTCCGGGCACCGGAACAGGCGTGGGGTTAGGTACGGGAACCGGTGTGGTGACCGGGAGTTGCGGAGGGTCGACCGGAGGTGGGGGAGGCAGAGGCACGCTCACCGTCGGGACAGGAGGTGGCGGTGGGAGCGGAGCCGGAGGCGGTAGAGGAGG
>JBKJWJ010000172.1:0-2524 GCA_046716905.1 Gaiellaceae bacterium | reverse complement strand
CCTGCCCAGTAGACGTCTTCCCGCCGGCGGACGTCGATCTCGGCAAGCGCGCGGCACAGCGTCAACTCATCGTCCACGCCGGCCGGTACGCCGGCCGTGCGGAGCCCTCGGGCCAGCGCCACTACCGCCGGGGCGACGGCTTCTTCAGGCGACCGCATCCCTGGCCTTCGCCGCAAGCTCCTCGAGATGGCCCCGACGAACTCGCTCGACGTCCTCTCGGGCTTTTAGGAGCGCACCCAGCGTCCTGTCCGCGAGGTCGGCCGTCAGCTCTCCGTCGCCCACGGTATGAAGCGCTTGCGCCCAATCGAGAGTCTCTCCCACCCCCGGCACCCGGTAGAGATCGAGCCAGCGCAGCTCCTCGACGAACGAGCAGACCTGTTCGACGAGCCGCTCGGGAAGCTCGGGCCGCCGCGAGCGGATGATCGCGATCTCGCGCTCCCGGTCCGGGTGGTCGATCCAGTGATAGAGGCAACGGCGCCGAAGCGCGTCGTGCAGCTCCCGTGTCCGGTTGGAGGTGAGGACGACGAACGGGGGCTGCTCGCTCCGGACGACACCGATCTCCGGGATCGTCACCTGGAAGTCGGAGAGGAACTCGAGCAGGAACGCCTCGAACTCGTCGTCCGCGCGATCGAGCTCATCGATCAGGAGGACGGTCTCGGGCCGTTCGAGCGCCTCGAGCAGCGGACGACGGACGAGAAACTCCTCCGAGTAGAGCGAGCCGGTGCCGCCGGCTCGCAAGTGGAGGAGCTGGCGGGGGTAGTCCCAGTCGTAGAGCGCGTGGTGGACGTCGATCCCCTCGTAGCACTGGAGCCGCACGAGCTCGCAGCCGGTGGCAGCGGCCACCGCCTTCGCGAGCTCGGTCTTCCCCACGCCGGGCTCGCCCTCGACGAGGAGCGGCTTGCGCAGGCGAAGCGCGAGGAAGACGACCGTCGCGAGGCCATCGTCGACGAGGTACCGCTCGGCCGCGAGCGCCTCGCCCACCTCCTCGATCGACTCAGGCGCCCCAGGCATGCACGGTCTCCCTGACCTTCTCGGCGGCAACCTCCACGGCGCGCTGGACGGCGGGCGAGAGCCGCTGCTCGAGCTCGTCGACGTCCGCCGGCTGGCAGCCGACGATCACGATTCGCTCGGGCAGGCACCCGAGCCCTTTCGCCATCGAGAGGACGCGGTTCGGGTTGGCGAGGTGGACGTCGGGAACATGCTCCGCGTCGACGACCTCCGGCTCGAGCACGAAGACCGTTCCGGGCACCGCGCCGCGCTCGACCGCGTCGACGAGCACGAGCCCGTCGCAGCCGGCCTGGAGCTCCTGAAGGAGGGCGATGCCGCCGATCCCGGTCTCGATCACCTCGACGCAGGCGGGGAGATCGTGGAGTCTCGCGGCGACTGCCGGCCCGAACCCGTCGTCGCGGCGCAGGACGTTTCCCACTCCGGCCACGATGATCCTCATACGGCGTTGACGGCGACCTTGACCGCGCCTTGCTCCACGGCGATCGGCACGACCGCCAGCCCCGGCTGCGACTCGTCGTCGGCGCGCTTCCCCGACCGGGCGTCATATGCGCAGTTGTGCCAGGGGCAGACGAGCACGGCCTCGGCGAGCCTGCCTCCTTCGAGCGGGAGCCCGTCGACTGGGCAGCCGTTCCTGAACGCGTAAATCTCACCCTCGACGTTGGCCAGCAGGACGGCGACGCCCTCGACGGTGACGGCACGCAGCTCTCCTGGCGCGACGTCCTCGGCGGCGCCGGCCTCTGCGAAGACCGGCCGCCGGAACTTGCCGATCTGGACGACGGGTGCAGTGACCTGCGTCGACTCGGGCTCGTGGGCGACGAGCTCCCGGAACGCCGGGTACCCCGCGCGAAGGGCCTCCTCGATCCCACGCTGCATCGTCATCGCCGACCCCGCGCAGCCGACGCAGGCGCCCGCCAGGCGGAGGTGGACGACGCCGTCCTCGACGCCGAGCAGCTCGACCTCGCCTCCGTGCGAATGGATGTACGGGCGCACCTCGTCGAGCGCGGCCTCGACACGCACCTCATCCTCCACCGGAGCGAGGTCGTACATCGCGAGCAGCGCCTGCGCGATCGGGTGCTCGAGGTCGCCGCGGGCGATCAAATCCAGCGCAGGTCGGTGGATGGCGTCGATGAGATCGAGCAGCTCGAGCGCCCGCTCGTCGCCGTCCCGCTCCAGCGTCTCGACAAGCGTCGCTAGCTGGGCTACGGCTCGGTCGAAGTCCACACCGCCTCCACGATCTCCGGCAGCCGCTGCTCGACCACCGGGCTGAAGCCCTCGCCCCAGTTCTCGTCGGCAGGCTCGACCTCGACGACGCGGACGTCGTCAGGCAGGCCCCCGAAGGCTCCGCAGACGACCAGCAGATTGTCCAGCGAGATCACCCCCGTGACGGCCTCCCCCACCCGTTCCTGGATCTCGGCGGGCGGAGGCAGGGCGCCGTCCCAACGATAACGCTCCACGGTTCCCGGCTCCCGTCCGCGCCCGACCGCGGCGACCAGCACGAGCCGGTCGTACGGTGTCC
>JBKJWJ010000171.1:0-3087 GCA_046716905.1 Gaiellaceae bacterium | reverse complement strand
CTCTAGAAGCACGAAGTGTCGGCGACGGGCTGCTTCGAGAGCTTGGCCGAGAGCCGCGCCCTCGCTGTCGCGGCCCACGAGCGGCATCTCGTCCCCCGGGGCGGGCTCGCGCTGGCCCGTCGGGCGGCCGACGTGGTGGGCCATGACGGCGCGCTCCTTGCCCTTGACGAGCAGCGGCTCACGCTCGCTCGCATAGAGCGTTCGCGCCGCGTCGAGAACGTCCGCCGTGGCCAGGATCTCCCGGTCTCCGGCGCGAGAGGTCAGCCGGGCGGCGAGATTGACGGTATCCCCCATGACGGCGTAGGTGCGCCTGCTCACCGAGCCAATGTCGCCCGTGAAGACGTGACCGCGATGGACGCCCGCACGCAGGGACACACGCGGACACCCGTCGATGATCTCGCGCACCGCGCGCAACATGCCCTCCGCGTCGTCGCCGGTGCTCGAAGGCGCCCCCGCGGTCAGGTAGAGCTTCACGGCACCGACATCGATGTCGGACTCGAGCCACGTTACCGCGTACGTTTCGCACGCGCGTTCGACGGCAGCGGCAACCTCGTCGAGGTGCTCGAGGAACCCCTCCGCCCCACGCTCCGCCAGGAGCAGATCCGAGCCGGCAAGCTTAAGGAACGCGACCGTTACGTGGCGGTGCTCGGCCTCGCCGCTCGCGACAAAGAGGTGGTCGCGGAGCGATGGCGGGACGTACTCGTCGAGCCGCTCGCCCGGGAGGTCGGGAGGCGGTGGTACGTCACTCCGGGACGGCTCGAGCCGGCGGAGGAGGTAGGCGCCTTCGCGCTCCAGGATCGGCCAGGTCTTATCGACTGCCGCCGCCGTCTCCGCGCTGACGAGGATCTCCGACGCGCCTGCCAGGTCCTCCAGCTCGAAGACGCGTGTCGCGGCAGGGCCGGCGACAAGCAGCTCACGGTAGGGCCGCTCGGTCAGGAAGACGTCGATGGAGTCGCTGTGCACGCCGGCAGACATCCGCAGCTCGACGTCCCCGCTTGTGCTCGGCGCCGCTCCGATCTGCTCGATCGTCCACTGCATATCTGACGCCGCGCCGCAAGCGCGAGCGGCATGCGCCTCGCCGACGAACAGCAGGAGCAGCGCATCGCCGCGGAACTTCAGGACGTCCCCGCCGTGCCGCTCAGCCGCCTCGATCAGGCGGGCGAAGATCCCGGAGATGGTGCCTACGAGCTCCTCCGCGCCTTCTCGGCCCTTCTCCGCCAGGCGCTCCGACAGCGCGGTGAAGCCCGAGATGTCCACCGACACCAGTGACCCGTCGAGGCTCTTCGCCCGGGGCGTGTTCTGCTCCATGCTCCACCCGCGCACGAGGCGCGGAAGGTAGGACGAGAGTTCAGTGCGGCGGGCGGTCGTCGTCTCCGTCATTCCAGAAAGCATTGCACCGTTTGGAGCAGAATTCTGCTGACGGAATCTTTGCGAACCTCTTGAATCGACCGCAAGACAGGTCTAGTGTCGGGCGGCGAATGCGGCGGTTGCAAGTTGTCCGCCTCTGCGGACCGAGGTTGTAGAGAGGGGTCTATGTCGATTCACCATGGGCGGCGACGGTCGCGCGCGCAAAGGTCTAGCGTCCCGTATAGACGGTTGACTTGTGCCCTGCTCGTGGCTGCTGCGTGCGCGGCGCCGGGCGTCGCGCAGGCGCATGGCGGCGGGTCCTACCGGGCCGGGCCGGCGATCGGGCCTGTCCCAACGGTGGACGGCGTCGTCACAGCGTCCGAATGGGCCGACGCTAGGCCGTTCAGCGTCGTCTTCCCATCGCTCGGGAACGGAACCGTGCGCTTCGTGCACACGGCGACCCATCTCTACGTCGGGATGGTGATCCAGGACTCGTCCGCCACGCTCACGCCCCAGTTCTATGTCTTCTTCGACAACGACCACGACGGCGTCAAGGAGCTCGGCGACGACGCCTGGCTCGCGTTCACGGGCGGAGCGCAGGACTTTTACTTCAACCCCAGCGGCTCGGGCGGGGCCAGCCATTACAACGACGAGGGCTTCGGCGGGACGAACGAGACGGTTGCTGCCGGCACGGTGTCGGGCGGCAATGTCACGTACGAGCTCAGGCACCCGCTCTGTTCCGCAGACGCCGCCCACGACCTGTGCGTATCGGTCGGGAGCACCCTCGGCGTCGACTTCCAGTACACGCGCGGCCCCGGCTCCTTCGTCAACGCGCCCGGCCCCAACCTCTTCGACCCGAGCAACAACTGGGCCGACCTGGCGCTGGTTGCGGGTGACGCAGTGGAACCTACCGTCCAGGTCACCGCGCCTGCACCTGGTTCGGTCCTTCGCGGCACCGTGAACCTCGCCGCCAACGCGTCCGACAACGTCGGCGTCACCGCCGTCGACTTCCAATATTTCGACGGCACAGACAACAGCCTTCACGAGCTCGGCACTGACACGGACCCGCCGTTCACGGCGACCTTCGACAGCACCCAGTACCCGAACACCGCCGTACTCGACGCGACGGTGTACGCGGTCGCTCGCGACGCGGCCGGCAACACCACGACCGTCGGCAACGGGGTCACGATCGACAACCCGCAACCCAGCCGGATCGTGTTCGAGACGGATCGCGACGGCAACTCCGAGGTCTACCGGATGCATCCGGACGGAACCAACCTGACGCGCCTGACGACCTCCCCAGCCACTGACACGCGGCCGACGCTCTCGCCGGACGGCACCCTCGTCGCATGGGAGCGCGCGGGCCAGGTTTGGGTCATGTCGAGCGACGGCAGCAACCAGCGGGCGTTGACGTCCCTCGGTACGAACACCGCGCCGGCGTTCTCGCCCGACGGGAGCAGGATCGCCTTCGAGAGCAACCGAGGCGGCAACTACGACATCTGGGTGATGAACCCCGACGGCGCGGCCGAGACCAACCTGACGAACTCCCCCGGAAACGACGTCGGGGCGAGCTGGAGCCCGGATGGCGGCCGCATCGCGTTCGACTCCGACCGCTCAGGGAACCGCGACGTCTTCACCATGGGCGCGGACGGCACCGGTCAGACGAACCTGACTGCGGGGAACCTCGGCGTCGATACGGATCCGGACTACTCGCCGAGCGGGACGGAGATCCTCTTCGTC
>JBKJWJ010000170.1:0-4215 GCA_046716905.1 Gaiellaceae bacterium | reverse complement strand
CTGTACGAGTCCGGGGTCGAGATCTACATTGCATCAACGGCTGACGACGGCGAAGCCTGGCAGGCGACGCTCGTCCACATCGCCCGGGAGTCGCGCGCGTTCGTAGTCGCACCGAGCCACTTCCAGCGGGCCTCTGCGTACCCGGACGACTTTCCGCTCGCCAAGTCGCTCGAGGGCCTCGACATCATCGGACGAGGAGGGAGCGCAGTCCTCGATCCGGACGGGTCCTACTTGGCAGGACCGATCTACGACGAGGAAACGATTCTCTACGCGGAACTCGACCCGACACGGCTCTACGAGGAGCGTCAGCGATTCGATCCGGCAGGCCACTACCACCGCCCCGACGTCCTACAGCTACGAGTGAACGCACCCGCAACAGGCACGGCAGACGAAGCACAAAGTCGCTCGGCACGGCCGACGTAGGCTGCGCCGGGTGCTGGACGCGCTCATAGTCGAACCAGGCTCCGCCGCAGGTCTCGAGCAGCGCGACCCGCGCGACACGCTCGGGCTGCCCGGGAAAGACGAGTCTGGGAAGCTCCTCGACGATCTTCTCGAGGAGCTCTCGTCGCTGCAGGAGCGCCTCTACGCCGAGGGAAAGCGAAGCGTCCTGCTCGTGCTCCAGGGTCTCGACGCCTCCGGCAAGGACGGGACGATCCGCCGCGTCTTCACCGGCGTCAACCCGCAGGGCTGCCACGTCACCTCGTTCAAGGCTCCCTCGCCGATCGAGCTCGCGCACGACTTCCTCTGGCGCGTGCACGCCAACTGTCCAGCGCGCGGGATGATCGGAATCTTCAACCGCTCGCACTACGAGGACGTCGTCACGGTGGGGGTGCTCGGGCTCGCGCCGGAGGAGGTCTGGCGCCGCCGTCCGGGGCGGATCGTCGAGTTCGAGCGGCTGCTGACCGAGGAAGCCACGACCGTCCTCAAGTGCTTCCTCCACCTCTCGCCAGACGAGCAGCGCGAGCGGTTCGCGGAGCGGCTCGCCGATCCGACCAAGCGCTGGAAGCACAATCCGAAGGACCAGGAGACGGCTGCCCGCTTTGGCGAGTACCGGGCTTCCTACGACGAGGCGATCACCGCGACCTCGACCGAGTGGGCGCCCTGGCACGTAATCCCGTCCGATCGCAACTGGGTGCGGAACCACGCGGTCGCGACCGTGCTCGTCGAGGCGCTCCGCCGGCTCGATCCGCAGTTCCCCGACGCCAAGACCTGAGAGGAAACCGTGCGCCTCACACGCGGGACGGCGCTTCAGCGGGCGGTCGGCCGAAGCTCACGGCAGCGCGAACCTTGTCCGGCGCGGCGTCGGCGAGCTGCTTGTCGGGAATCGCCCCCAGCGCGTCGTTGATCGTCGAGAAGGCGAGCCGGAACGCGACGAACGCGGTCGCCTCGAAGATCTCGCGGTCTCCTAGGCCGACCTCGCGTAGCCGTGCGATGTCACGTTCCGTCGCCGCGTTCGGATCGCGAACGACCTGGCGCGCCCAGGAGGCCAGTGCAGACTCCCGATCCGACAGCTCGGGGACCGGCTCACCGGCAAGGATCCCTACCGCCGTCTCGTCGTCTGAGAGCGCGGCCAGGCGCGCGCCCCAGGCAAGCGAACAGTACGAGTCGTTGAGCTCCGAAGCAGTTGCCGTGACGAGGACGGCCCAATCCCGGTCCGCCAGTGCCGAGGAGCTCATCAGGCGCGCTCGGAGCTCCTTGAACGCGGAGAGGAGATCGGGCTGCCAACACCACAGCCGAGTGTGATTGGCGACGTAGCCGTCGTCCTCCCGGTCCTCGGCGAAGGCTGCATCCTTCGCCTCGCTCTCGGGCGGTTCGCCGAGAAACATCGACTGCTCGGTCACGCGCTCATTATCCCGCGTAGTCGAACTTCGAGCCGTAGCCGCACACGCCCTGATAGTTGAAGTCGAGCACGCCGTCCTCGACGAGAAGCTCGTCCGCGACGAGCTCCTCGCCCTCTCGTTCGTGGCCGGGGATGACGCAGGTGACGGTGTCGGAGCCGCGGTGGCGATCGCGGATCCGGACGCTCAAGTGATCGCGAATCCGTAACCACTGTCGGCGCCGCGTGTGGTCGACGTCGATCTCGACCGCTCGGACGGCGACGAGCTCGCTTTCCTTCCAGACCCACGGAAAGTGCGACTCCGCGTCCCCGCCGAGACGACCGGTGAAGATCCCCTCGAGAGCACCGCGCTGCTCCTCGGTGGCGCGGGCCTCGAGATAGAGGACACAGGTCCAAGGCGAACCCGGCTCGTCGTCGCTGTAGCGGAGTGCGAGCGCGACGGGCAGTCCCGAGAGATCGGTTCCATCCACGGAGCCTTCATCGATCAGCCACGACAGGACGCCCAGGCAAACCCCGTGGGTGGAACGCCCACCCGGTACACCGTTGATTCGACGGCAGGGACAGATTGCGTCGCAGTTGCACGCCTCGAAGTACGTGCCGCGGATCTGCCAGCTCATCGCTGCATCTTCATCTGGGCCGGTTGCATCTGCGTCGGCTGCGTCAGCCCCGGCACGCTCGCGGGCGACGCGGCGACCCAGATGCCCAGCGCAACGAGCACGACCGCGAGCACCCGGGCGAATCTCACGCCGCCGGGCAGCGTCTTCTCGACGAGGATCACAGCGGCGACGACTGCCATCCAGAGGAGGCTCATGACGCCGAGCGTGAAGAGCACGAGCATGAGGCCGGTGCAGCAGCCGATGCAGTAGGCGCCGTGTGCCACTCCCGTCCGCACTGACCCGAGCCGCCCCGGGCGGCCCCGGAGCAGGAAGTGAAGCGGCGAACGGCAGTGGCGCAGGCAAGCCTCCTTCAGGGGTGTCAGCTGGTAGAGACCCGCAGCAGCGAGCGCGGCGCCGGCGACCCACGGGCCGTATTCGTCCCAGGACAGGAACGATGGGCCGAACGCCCTGATCACACGGTAGATCGCGTATGCGGCGAGCCCGAATCCGGTCCACGCAAGCAAGTAGCCGAGGACGAACACCCACGTCCCGGCACCGCGGTGGGCGTGCGAGAACATCAGCGCCACCGGCAGGGTCGACGGCAGCATCATCGCCGCCATCATCGTCACCCAGATCCCGATGAACCAGCCGAGCGCCCCGAGATCGGTGCCAGGCCCTGCGTCCATTCCTCGCATCGTCTGCACGGCCACGACCCAAGCGACGAGCACAGCGCCGAGCAACGAGGGCGCGAGCACGGAGCGGCTGCCGAGGGTCAGCCCGTGCATGAGCACATGGTGTCAGAACATCTCCTTTGACATATTCTTGTATAGGTATATATTTCGCCCGTGGCCCGAGCAGCGACGACAACAGACGCGTTCAACGCGGTCGCCGAGCCCCGGCGGCGTCAGATCCTGGACGTCCTCGCCGGCGGGGAGCGTCCCGTGAACGACCTGGTGCACGCGCTCGGGCTCGCTCAGCCCCAGGTGTCGAAGCACCTCCGTGTGCTCCGGGAGGTCGGAGCCGTGGACGTGCGCGAGCGTGGCCGGCAGCGGCTGTACCGGCTGAACGGTCACGCGCTCAAGCCGATCCACGACTGGGTGAAGAGCTACGAGCAGTCGTGGTCAGAGCGGTTCGAGCGCCTCGATGCCGTGTTGGAGGAACTCAAAGAGAAGGAGGAAGGAGATGACAGTGACGAGTAGCGGGACGGCGAAGGTGACACTCCCGACGGATGATCAGATCCTGATCACGCGCGAGTTCGATGCGCCCAAGGACCTGGTCTACAAGGCGTGGACGACGCCGAACCTGGTCAAGCGCTGGTGGAGCGCAAACCGCGGTGAGGTGACGGTCGCCGAGATCGACCTGCAGGTCGGCGGCAAGTGGCGCTACGTGATGATCGCGGAAGGCGGCTTCGAGGTCGGCTTCCACGGCGAGTACCGCGAGATCGTCCCGAACGAGCGGATCGTCTCGACCGAGGTGTATGAAGGCATCCCCGACGCGGAGGCCGAGGCGGCGTTGAACACGCTGACGCTGACCGAGTTGGATGGGCGCACAACCCTCGCGATCCTCGTGGACCACAGGAACAAGGAGGGCCGCGACGCGCACATCAATTCCGGCATGGAGGCAGGCATGCAGGACGCGATGGACCTCCTGGAGGAGGTCGCGGTTTCGCTCGGCTGAGCGGGCGTCCGCGCCACGGGCCTCCGGGGGCATCGTCCCCGGTGGCCCGTGTAGCGTCGCCCCGTGCCCGGACCGCTCGATGGCAGGGTCGCCCTGGTCGCGGGG
>JBKJWJ010000169.1:0-6392 GCA_046716905.1 Gaiellaceae bacterium | reverse complement strand
CCGTGCGCCTGCCGGGAACCCAGAAGCGATAGACGTCGTCCGGGTCCTCCGTCCGGTGCAGTCGTGCGCGGAATGACGCACGCTGGCGGCCGGGAGCCGTCACCGGCCGAGCGGCGGTCCGGAAGATCCCGTGAGCCTTGATGTGGTCGACGTCGTCGTTCGGCTCGAGCGGGTCGATCGCCGGCAGCGGCCGCGTCAGAGCCTTTGGGATGTCGAGGAGGCCCCAGCCGGTGCGGTTGTCGACCCCCTTGGGAGCGAGGTCCCGCGCCGAGTAGCGCATGAGGTCGAAGAGCTGTGTCTTCTCGATCCCAGGTCGGGCGGTCCAGACCCATGCTGTGGCCGCGGCGACCATCGGGGACGAGAAGCTCGTCCCGTTCACCGTGCCGAATGTCGTCGGCTCGGTGGGGTGCTGCCACGGGATCTGCTCTCCCGGCGCGGCGATGTCGACGGCAGCGCTCGTGCTCGAGAAAGCGGAAGGCCGGTCGTTCATGTCCGTCGCACCGACGGTCAAGACGTGGGCAAACCCCGCGGGGTAGATCGGCGGGTCCTCGCGCTGGCGCTCGTTTCCGGCGGCGGCCACGATGATCGATCCCCGCCCGAAGGCGCTGATCGTCGCCTCGTACATGGCGCGTGACGGCTCGTCTCCGCCGAGACTCAGGTTGATGACCCCGGCTCCCGCCGCGACCGCGCGGCTGATGCCCTGGACGATGAGCGACTCCGAGAGGAACCAGAGGTCGAACGCGCGCAAGATGGCCTGCGGGTACACCCCGACCGTTCCCTGTGCGTCCGTCGGCGCCGCGGCCGTCGAGGCCACGATCGTCCCGTGGTACTCGTCGCTCGACGAGTCGATCTGCTGCTCGTTCAGAGGGAACGTATTCGGACGCGCCCGGAATTCCATGTGGTTGATGTCCAGGCCCGAGTCGATGATCGTCAGCGGGACGCCCGGGCCTGGCGGCTCGACCTTGTCCGCGCCGATCCGATAGAGGTGCCATGCCCGTGGCAGGAGCGGGTCGCCGCCCTCCAGGTGCCCCTGGCGCGAGACAGGCCGGTCGGGCTCGGCGTAACGAAGGGCGCCGAGGGCACGGAGTCGCGTGATCAGACGTTGAGCTTTGGCGCTCGAGACGCGCCAGATGTGCAGCTCGGGCGCGACGATCGTGGCGCCGTTCCTCACCAGGAGCCGTTCCGCAACCGGATTCGGCTCGAGTCCGAGCATGGTGTGGCCGAACGCCGAGAGCGCGGCAACCTCCCGATCGGACGGGACCACAGCGAGAGGAGCGGCCTGCGCCGGCGACGGCGCAACCACTAGGAGCAACGCCAAACAGACCCCGAACCGGCGCATTCCCGCAACGATAGCGACGACTTGTTACGCGTCTACATAGGCCTGGGCGCGAATCTCGGTGACCGAGAGGGGACGATCCGGGCGGCGCTCGCCCGCCTGGACGAGCATTCCCAGGTCGAGGTCGTGCGCGTCTCGTCGCTGCGCGAGACGGACCCCGTCGGTTACGAGGATCAGCCGCGCTTCCTCAACGGGGTCGCGCTGCTCCAGACGACCCTTGGCGCCAGCGAGCTCCTCGAGCTGATGCTGGACGTCGAGCGCGACCTCGGCCGCACGCGTCATGGGCCGCGCTTCGGCCCGCGGGCGATCGACCTCGACATCCTCCTCTACGAGGACGCCGTCGTGGACGAGCCGGGCCTCCGCATCCCGCACCCGCGGATGACCGAGCGGATGTTCGTGCTCGAGCCCCTGGCCGAGCTCGAGCCCGATCTCGTCATCCCGGGCCGCGGCCCGCTGCGGGATTTCCTGCCAGGGCTAGACTAGGAACGTGGCCCACCCGGCGACAGGAACCGGCCGCTGGCGCGCGATGCGACTGCACCAGGCGGCGTCCTCGGTCGCGCCCGTATCTGAAGTCGATACGGGCGCTCCCTGCGTCCTTCCCTGGCTTGCGCCTCACGCACCATCGACTCGGCCCTGCCACCGGGCGGACCACTGACATGTCCCACCTCGACGAACTGGACGAGTTCGAGGCGGAGCTCGAGCTGCAGTTGAAGAAGGAGTACACGGCTGTCTTCGGCCTGTTCCGCTACTGCGTCCTCACCCAGGACGCCACGTATCTCTGCAACACGCTCGACCTGCGCTACGTGCCGCAGCCGAGCTACCCGTTCTTCCACCTGCGGATGGAAGACGTCTGGGTGTGGGACAAGAACCGCCCGACGCGGATGATCCCGCGCGCCGAGGTGTACACGTCGAGCGACGTCACCGTCGAGGAGCTGCGCGGCGAGGGCGAAGAGCCCAAGCTCACGGCCGAGTCATTGGCGGAAAGACTCGGCGAGCCGCTCCGCGACGACGAATAGCTTTTTGCTCCTAGCGGTCGACGCGGGGAACACTCAGACCGCCTTCGGGCTGTTCGAGAACGGGGTTCTCGGCGAGCACTGGCGCGTTGCGACCGAGCCCGATCGCACCGGTGACGAGCTCGGCGTCTTGCTCACGGGCCTGCTCGACCTCGACACTGTCGACGGGATCTGCCTCTCCTCGTCGGTTCCGTCGCTGGTTCGCTCGTACGAAGACTTCGCGGAGCGCTGGGCGGGAGCCCGGATCGTCGTCATCGGGCCGGGTGCGCGAACCGGGATCCCGATCCGGTACGACGATCCGCGAGAGGTGGGGCCCGACCGGATCGCGAACGCCGTCGCCTCGCTGGAGCGGTACGGGGCGCCGTCGATCGTCGTCGACTTCGGGACGTCGACGAACTTCGACGTCGTCTCCTCCGAGGGCGAGTACGTCGGCGGGGTCCTTGCGCCCGGGATTGAGATCTCGATGGACGCCCTCTTCGCCCGGGCCGCACGGTTGTTCCGCATCGACTTCTCGGCGCCGCCGACCGTGATTGGGAAGACAACCGCGTCGGGGCTCCAGTCAGGGCTCGTCTACGGGTTCACCGGCCAGGTGGACGAGATCGTCACCCGCATTCGCGGCGAGCTCGGTGCCGAGGCTCCGGCGATCGCCACAGGAGGGCTCGCGGAGCTGATCGCGCCGCACGCGAGGACGATCGAGCGGGTGGATCCGATGCTGACGCTCGAGGGCCTGCGAATCCTTTGGGATCGCAACATCTAAGTTGATGGGGGACAGGATGAATCCTGTCCCCCATCTGCGTCACTGAGGCGGGCTGGCGCCGCCCCTCTGCCGAACGCCTAGTCGCGCCGCTCGTCGCGCCGGTTGTCGATCCGGTCGTCCACCCGGTCGTCGACACGCTCGTCGCTCCGGTTGTCGATCCGGTCGTCGACATGCTCGTCGCTCCGGTTGTCGATCCGGTCGTCGATCCGGTCGTCGACATGCTCGTCGCTCCGGTTGTCGATCCGGTCGTCGACACGCTCGTCGCGCCGGTTGTCTACCCGCTCGTCGGTGCGAACCGTCTCGGTGCGGGCATTCGCGATCGTCGCATCGGCCCGGCGGTGGTAGCGCTCGCCCCACAGACCGCCGAGAATGCCGCCCGCGAACATCGCCGCGACAGCCGCGATTCCGCTGATGATCGCCGGCGTAGTCAGTGCGTCGGCGTCGAACCATTGCGGGAGCTGGACGTTTTCGAACACGTCGTACTCAGAGCCGGCCCAGGCACCGAGCGCGGCCAGGATCGCGGCGAAGATCAGCGTCCAGACTCCAGTCGCGAAGCCGTTGCGGGCGCCGTCGTAGCGGGCGATCCTGCCGGCCGCCCAGCCGCCGATCAGGTACGCGACGAAGAGAATCGCCACGCCGCCGATCAGGCTCCCGATCGACAGGTCCTCGGCGTTTTCCTCGAGGCCGGTCTGGTATCCGACGACCCCGATTGCCGCCCCGACGAGCCCGGCCAGGATCAGCACCGTGGAAAGCGCCGTCAGCATCCCAACGATGCTCGCGGGGATGTCGATCCCACCGAACCGCTCACGCGCTGCATGGATGCCGGCGTACGGGTCGGCGCCGGTGGAGCGCTCCGTCCGCACGTCGACCGAGCGGGCGTCGTCGACCTTCTCGTCGACCCGCTGCTCGTCTTGCGTTTCCGTTCTGTTAGCCATCACGGACCTCCTCGTAGTTGGAGGGACGTGATGGTTGTGCCCGTTATCCCCCTCCGTAAATCGAGATCGGGAGGTCGAGTTCCACTTCGTCCAGTTGCGGATGTTCCTGTTCCAGCCTCGTAAGGGTGAATTTGGCTCCAGGAGCGGCCTCCAACAGGGTGTTTTCGACCTGCTCCAGCGTGTCCAGCTCGATCAGCTCCTGCTTGAACACACGTGGGAAACGCCCGCGACCGAGGTACCAGCCGTAGAACTTCTTCAGGAAGCTCGTGGCCCGGCGCTCGCCCAGCTCTCGCACGGTCTCGCGCATGAAGAGGACGAGCTCCGCGACGACTTCCTCGCGCGTCGGCTCGCCGCCCTCGCCGAGGATCTCGCGGATCGCCCACGGGTTCCCTTGCGCGGCGCGGCCGACCATGACAGCGGCGGCTCCGGTCGTCGCGAGGACGGCTTGGGCGCGCGCCCGGGAGGTGACGTCTCCGGATGCGATCACGGGCACGTCGACCAGCTCGACGAGCTCGGCGGTGAGGGAATGGTCGGCTTCCCCGGTGTACATCTGCTTGGCCGAGCGCGGGTGGAGCGTGAGCGTCGCGGCGCCGGCGTCGACCAGGCGCGGGCCGACGTCCAGGCACGCGCGCGACCCGTTCTCGAGGCCGCGCCGCATCTTCACGGACACCGGTACCGACACGGCGCCTGCGACGGCTCGGACAATCGCAACGGCACGGTCGGGCTCGGCCAGGCAGGTTGCCCCGGCCCCGGTCTTTGTCACCTTCCGGACAGGACACCCGAAGTTGATGTCGACGAGGTCGGCGCCGGCCGCCTCGACCATTCGCGCAGCCTCCGCCATCGTCGACGGGTCGGAGCCGAAGATCTGGACGGCAAGCGGGTGCTCGTCGGACGCGATCCGAAGATACCCCAGGGTCCGTTCGTTTCGGTGCTCGAGACCCGCGCAGCTGACCATCTCGGAGCAGACGAGCCCGGCGCCATAGCGGCGGCCCTGACGGCGGAACGCCTGGACGCTGACGCCGGCCATCGGAGCAAGAACGACGCGCGTGGGGATCTCCACGTCGCCGATCTGCCATGTTGAGCGGAGATTTACCTGCATAGAGCGGGAAAAATGTAGCTCACGGGGTTTGACGGCGTCCTGAGGCGCCGCTACCATGCCGCTTCGAGCGACGGCCCTGGGCCGCGCTTTTTTTGGGTCAAGAGGAGGCCATTAGACGTGAAGGAAGTGATCCTCACACCCGAGGGTTACCAGAAGCTGAAGGACGAGATCGAGATTCTCTCGACCGAGAAGCGACGCGAGGTCGCGGACAGGATCCGCATCGCGCGCGAGTTCGGTGACATCAGCGAGAACGCCGAGTACGACCACGCGAAGAACGAGCAGGCGATGCTCGAGCACCGGATCATGCAGCTGGAGGAGCGTCTCCTCGCCGCGCGCGTGATCGACAAGAAGGAGATCTCGAAGGACGTCGTCAGCATCGGCTCCAAGGTGCGCCTGCGCGACGTGGCCGCCAAGGAGACCGTCGAGTACCACATCGTCGGCTCGGCGGAGGCCAACCCGCTGGAGCAGAAGCTCTCCAACGAGTCCCCGGTCGGCCGCGCGATCATCGGCAAGAAAAAGGGCGAGACCGTCGAGGTCACGACTCCTCGCGGCAAGGCTCTGAAGTACAAGATCCTCGAGATCAAAGCCGCCTAGCGGATAGTGGTCTGCTCGCGATTCCGCGTCACGGCTGACGTACGCGTTGTCTCCAGGTGATTCGAGAATCTCGCCGACCGTGAAGCGCGCTTCGACGGCGGCGCCGAGTCCCGCCGGGACTCGCTGGGCGACGACTTGAACGTCCGGCTGGCTGCACGCGCGGCTCTCCGCAGGGTGGTGCCGCAGCGATACCGTGGCCGCGCCCGACAGTTGTTCAATACGGCGACGGCGTGGGCGTACACAGGCGACGCGTACTTCTGCCCATGCTGCGGCAGAAGCTTTCGCCGTTTCCGCATCTACGAGACGGAGTCGGGTCGTCGTGAGCAGCTCTGCCCTCGGTGCGGGTCGTTGGGCCGGCACCGGGTGGACTGGCTCTTCCTCCAAGAGCGGGGTCTATTGGAGCCGGTAGCGGACACACTCCGTCTGCTCCACGTGGCTCCCGAACCGGCGTTCCAGCGCCACCTCGTTCAGGATCCGCGGATCGAGTACGTCAGCGGCGACCTCAATTCAGCACTGGCCATGGAGCGGCTTGACGTAACGGACATCGAGTACGACGACGGTTCCTTCGACGTTGTCATCTGCAACCACGTGCTCGAGCACGTCCCCGACGACGCGAGGGCGCTTCGCGAGCTTCACCGCTTGCTCGCGCCGGGCGGGT
>JBKJWJ010000168.1:0-3105 GCA_046716905.1 Gaiellaceae bacterium | reverse complement strand
GCACCATCCTCGTGCTCGACCATCGCGGCCTGCCACCTTCAGCGATTGCCGGCCACGGCGCAGGCTGGCACTCGCATCTCGATTCGCTGGACGCGCACCTGGCCGGTCAGGAGGCCGACTGGTCGGCGCGCTTCGCGGAGCTCGGCCCCACCTACGAGGCGAGCGCCAAAGCACTCGGAACGAGCCCGGTGAGCTAGCGTCCGTCCGGCTCGCCGTGCCGGCTCGGCTCGGGATCAGGTAGCTACGATCGCGAGGCGAACCGGATCGGCCAGGGCGCGCATCGTCTCTGCGTCGTTGGTCGATGTCGCCGAACTCGTTCACGCGGATCATGATTCGAGGGTGCGCGAGAGCGGCCGGGCTCCGGTCGCGGTAAGCCGCCCTCGGGATCGTCGCGGTCGCGGCTGTCCAGGCTGGAGCCCCAGGAGCCGGCGCCGATCGCGGGCACCTCGTCGGCGAGCTTCGGTCTTGGGAGTCGGCGAGACGAGGAACGTGTCGCTGAAGGTCAGCCGCTGAACGAGGCGTGGACGAACACGACGCCGGTGAGGGTTGCGCCGAACACTTTTTGGAATTGCTCGTGAGCCGACGCGGGCGGCCCTCGCGAGACACGACGTAAAGATCCGTTCGGCCGTATCGCGCGCCGCTTCGCATTGCGCTAAGGCGAGGGCAGCAACGGTCTGGCGGCCAAGAGAGGCCGTTCCCTCGTCCGTGAGCCGGGCACCGCTCGGATCGCGCCGAAAAACCCCTTCGTCGATCCAGCCCCCGCGGACCGCGTCCATCGGGTTAATTCGACACGGCTCGGCTTGTGCTGGCCGACACACGCCTCGAGCGGCCCGGGCCACCGGATCTGATGGCCGGACATCACGCTTGAACACCGTTCATCGACGCTCGTACAGGCCGCGGATGAGCGAGGCGTGAGCGCCATATGAGCGGCCGAGCGGAAGTTCCGCGGTATGAGGACGCTCCTGCTGAGTCTCGCGGCCGTGATCGCCGCCCCGCTCGTCCCGACCGGAGCGACGACATCCGCAGCGCGCGGTCGCGCGCTCCCGGAAGCAACGTTCACCCGCGAGAGCTACCGCCCCGGCGGGCTTGCGCTCCTCCGGGTGGCGTCGCCGAGTCGACAGCTCACAGTCCAGATCTTCCGCACCGGCCCCGAACGGCACCCCACTCGGCGAAACGACGAGCTGAACGGCGTGCCCGTCTCGAAGCCGGCCATCTACTCCCGGCGCCGGCCGCTACGCATCCGAATCGGCCTATGGGCGACAGGGATGTACTTCGCAAAGGTCGAAACGCCGGACGCGCGCGTCGCGTTTGCGCCGTTCGTCGTGCGCCCGCGCAGGATCGGCGCCAACCGGGTCGCCGTTGTCATGCCGACGAACACGTGGCAGGCGTACAACTTCCGCGACGACGACGGCGACGGCTCCGCGGACACGTGGTACCACGACCGTTCGCGACGAACCGTCCGGATGGCTCGGCCGTTCCTCAATCGCGGTGTCCCGATGCGTTTCCGCTCCTATGACTTGCCTTTTCTGCACTGGCTCGCATGGAGGAAGCGCGAGGTGGACTACCTCGCGCAATCCGACCTGGAGCGGATGTCGAGCGCGAGGGCCCTCCGGCGCTCGTACGACCTGATCGTCTTCCCGGGACACCACGAGTACGTCACCGCTCGCGAGTTCGACCTCGTCACGCAGTACCGCAACCTGGGCGGAAACCTCGCCTTCCTGTCGGCGAACAACTTCTTCTGGAAGGTGGAACGCCGCGGCGACGTCCTGCACAGGATCGCGATGTGGCGCGACATCGGCCGACCGGAAGCCGCTCTTGTCGGCGTGCAGTACGTCGCCTACGGCAGCCATCTTCGCGGCCCGTACGTCGTCCGCGGCGCGCACGCTGCGCCATGGCTCTTTCGCGGGACCGGCTTGCGCAACGGCTCGAGCTTCGGGACGTTCGGCATCGAGGTCGACCGGCGCCACTCCGCCTCGCCGCGGGGCACACACGTGATCGCAGAGCTGCGGAACCGACACGGTGCCGCGAACCAGGCGCAGATGACGTACTACGAGCTCGGCCGCGCGAGAGTCTTCGCGGCCGGAGCCTTCACGCTCGCTGGATCAGCGACGCGGCCCTACGGCGCGAAGCTGCTCGACAACCTCTGGGAGCACATGACGCGCGGGTAGCGCCCGCGTGAGCGCGACGCGACGGGACGGAACGGGCGGATCGCCGGCAGTATGACGTGGGCGAAGAAGCGCGGCGGTACGCCGTCGACGCCTTCCGCGCGTGGGCTTTGAGCCGACAGGAGAATTCAGTGCCGATCCTCGCGCACACGGAGGTTTCGGAGGAAATCAGGCGACCCCCGAGTCACGTGAGCGCGTCCTTTTGCCGTCTCGACAGCAGATGCCCGCAGTAGCCTGATCTGATGCCGCACTGGAAGCACTTCGACGTACTGCTCCTGGGTTTCCTCTTTGCAGCCGTCCCTGGAGTGGCCGTAGGCGCCTGGCTCCATGACGAGAGCACGATCGAGTACCGCAGGGGCTCGCCGACGATCGAGTTCGTGACCACGGAGAAGTCGCCCGAAAGGCGGCGGCCGCGGCGTGTCGTGATTCGTCTGCCCTGGCCGACCTACGGCCTGGACCCACAGCGGACGCATGCGGCGCCCGACTTCACCCTGCGGCCGCCGTACCGTCTTCGATGGGTGTTCAGCGCACGTCACGTGATCGAGTTCCCCCCGGCTGTGGCGTACGGCCGTCTATACCTCGCGCAGCAGCGCGGTCGCTTCTACGCCGTTCACCACCGCACAGGGAAGGTCGTGTGGCAGCGGCGGTTCCGATACTGCTCCGCGGCCACGCCGACCGTTGCCTACCGGGTCGTCTACCACGCCTGGATGCAGCCATTCCCCTGCAACCGGTATCCGCGCGACCAGCGCGGACTGCTAGTAGCCATGGCTGCGCGAACCGGAAAGATCATCTGGCGCTTTCGCGCTGGTCCGTTCGAGGGGTCGCCCCTCGTGATCGGCAAGACGCTCTACGTCGGCTCGTGGGATCGGCACCTCTACGCGATAAACATCTACACGGGAAAGCCGAGTTGTAGATTCAGCGCCTACAACGAGTTCAACAC
>JBKJWJ010000167.1:0-4176 GCA_046716905.1 Gaiellaceae bacterium | reverse complement strand
CAGGATCCGGCAGCGCAGCACGCTCGACCTCGACACGATTGACATGGCGCGGTGGCTCCGGCCCGACGACGGCCTCCGTCACTTGCGGCACCTCGTCCGCCGCCGCCGCCGCTGCCTCCTTGGCACTTGCTCGTTCCACCAGCGCCACGAGAATCCACGCGACCGCCATCAGCGCGATGATGACCACGGGCTCGAGCCTCGCAAGCCCCGCTCCGAGCGCGACGAGGATCAGGAACGCCGCCTCGAGCGCGAAGCGGGTGGTCGCCGACGGCATGCCCTTCAGGTCTACCGCTCCTCTCCGCCGCGCCTCGCCTGCACTGCAGCCGCGATGGGCTCTGGATCCGTGGCCTCGTCCGGCTCGACGGCGGCAACAGGCTCCTCCTCCACGATCACTCGTTCACGAACGAACGTCGGAAACCGTGGACCCTCCGCCCAGACTGCCAGCTCGAACAGGCAGACGAGCAGCCAGGCGACGGCCATGATCACGACGATCGCAGTCGCGCTGAGCTCCGCCACACCGGCCGCGATCGCAACCGCGATCAGGAAGCCGGCTTCGAGCGCGAACCGCGGCCCAAGTCCTCCCTGCACAGTGGAGACAGGCTACTGCGGCTTGGGGCTGTCTTCGGTCTCGTCCTGCTCCGCCGGCTCGTCGGCGGCCTCAGGCTCGGCCGCTTCGGGCTCAGGAGCAGCAGCCACCGCCTGCGGACGTGTCGGAAGATCGGCTGGAGGCGTGGCCTCCATCTCGACCTGTGCGGCACGCATGATCGCTTCCGAGACGCCGGAGATCGCATCGTCTCCGAGCCCGGCGGCGGACAGGAATTGCTCGGCGCCCTGCTGCGCGCGGGCCATGATCGCGGTCGCCTGCGCACGCGCCCACTCGAGGGTCTGCTCGACCTCTGCCCGAGCGGAGTTCGTCAGTTCCGTGGCCTGGTGGCGCGATTGCTCCAGCAGTTTCGTGCCGCGGGCCTCGGCCTCGCGAAGCTCCTGAGTGGCCTGGCGATTCGCGTCGGCAAGGAGCTGGCGCGCTTCGGTTCGCGCCGCGTTGACGATCTCCGCGCGCTGACGCTCGCTCTCCTGGCGAAAACGGTCGATCTCGGTCTCGCGGCGGCCGAGCTCAGACTGGCGCCTGCGGACTTCCTGTTCGGTCTTTCCAAGCTGAGCGGCGGACGCGCGCTGAGCGTCGTTCTCGAGGACGTCCGCAAACTCGGCCGCCTCACGGATGAGGTGCAGCGCATCCATCCGAATGGCGTGGCCCGTCGGCTCGACCTGGGAGCTTTGCCCCGCCGCCTGAAGGACTCGGAGCTGGGCCTGGAGCTGAACGACGTGGCGGCGGTACGAATCGAAGGCGTCACGGACACGATCAGGGTCGTAGCCCTGGTCTGCGACCGGCAGGTCTTCCACGCGTGGAAGCGAGGTCATCGCGGACTGTGCGCGCTCTTCGGAGGCCATGCGGATCCTTTCGAGGTCGACCGGACTTGCCTTCAGTATGCCGACAGGATCGGCGAAACTCGACTTCGCCCTTAGCGCTTCGGTTCCTCGACGACCTCGATGCCCAGCTCGCGGAGCTGTTCGTCGGCCACATCGGACGGCGCGCCGCTCATAGGATCGACGCCCGCCTGGTTCTTCGGGAACGCCTGGGTATCTCGAATGAAGGGCTCGTCCAGCAGCGCCATGGTCAGCCGGTCGATGCCGGAGGCGATGCCGCCGTGCGGCGGTGCGCCCATCGAGAGCGCGTCGAGCAGGAAGCCGAACTTCGCGCGCTGCTCCTCCGGAGAGATCCCCAGGAAGTCGAAGATCCGGGCCTGGAGGTCGGGCTCGTGGATCCGGAACGAGCCGCCGGCCAGCTCGATGCCATTCCCGACGAGGTCGTAGGCGACGGCGCTCGCCGCGCCGGGATCGGAGTCGAGGAGCGGGACGCTGTCGTCGGTCGGCCTCGTGAACGGATGGTGCTCGGCGTTCCAGCGGTTCTCGTCCTCGTCCCAGGTGAGGAGCGGCATCGGCGTGACCCAGAGGAACTTCCACGCCTCGCGGTCGATCAGCTCGAGCTCCTTGCCCAGATGCAGGCGCAGGAGGCCGAGGACCTTCGCGACCATCTTCGGCTCGTCGGCGACGAACAGCGCGGTCGTCCCCGGAGCGCGAAAGGCCTCCAGCTCCTGGTCGGAGAGGAACTTGGCGATTGGCGACGAGACCTCGCCGTCGGCACGGAAGATGATGTACGCGAGCCCCTTCGCCCCCCAGGGCTTCGCCATGTCCTCGAGCTTCTGGATCTCGGCACGGGAGAGCTCCTTCGGCACACTCAGGTACCGGACAGCCGGCGCATTCGCGAAGACGCCGAACTCCGAGCCACGGGTGCGCTCCGTCGCCTCCTGGATCTCGAGGTCGAAACGCAGATCGGGCTTGTCGCTGCCGAAGCGCAACTCGGTCTCCTGCCAGCTCAGCCGCGGGAACGGAAGCTCGAGCTCGACGTCGATGCACTCACGCCAGATGCGCTGCGCCGTCCGCTCCATGAGCTCGAAGAGGTACTCCTGATCGGGGAAGGTCATCTCGACGTCCAGTTGCGTCAGCTCCTGGAGCCGGTCGGCGCGGAGATCCTCGTCCCGGAAGACGCGCGCGATCTGGTAGTAGCGCTCGAACCCGGAGATGACGAGCAGCTGCTTGTAGATCTGGGGCGACTGCGGGAGCGCGAAGAAGCGTCCCTTTTGGAGCCGTGTCGGAACGAGGAAGTCGCGTGCCCCCTCCGGCGTGGGTTTGGCCATGATCGGCGTTTCGATGTCGACGAAGCCTTCGCGCTCCATCTCCTGGCGGATGATCGAGACGAGCTGGGCCCGGATCCGGATGTTCCGCTGCAACCGGTCGCGGCGTAGGTCGAGCCAGCGATAGCGGTACCGGAGGGTCTCGTCCACGTTCTCCTCGTCGAGCTGGAAGGGGAGCGGCGTCGAGCGGGAGAGGATCTCCAGCTGGTCGACCTGCAGTTCGATCTCGCCGGTTGGGAGGTTCGGGTTGACGGCGTCGGTCGCTCGGGCGACCACCTCCCCGTTGGCCCGCAGCACGAACTCGTTGCGGATCTCGTGCGCAATCTGCGCCGCCTCCGGGCTGCGCTCCGGGTTGATCACGAGCTGAACGAGACCGGTCTGGTCGCGGAGGTCGACGAAGATCAGGCCGCCGTGGTCGCGCCGGCGTGCAGTCCAGCCGGCGAGCGTCACGGTCCTTCCGACGTCTTCCTTGCGAAGCTCGCCGCTGCCGGTGTCGCGCCAATTCATAGACCGAGCTCCCTGCAGATCTCCTCGACATCCGGTTCCTGGCCGGGTGCAACGACCTCGACGCGACGGGCTCCAACCCGGCCCGCCTGCGTTCGCTGGCCCTTGACCGAGCGGCCTGCGTAATCCATGTCCGCGCTGATCCCGCGTCGGCGCAGCTTGGCAAGCGCGGCGGCGATCGCCTTGCGGTCGGCGCCCTCGTCAGCAACGAAGAACACGTCGATTCCCTCCTCGCGGACTTTAGTCTCGCCCAGAGAGAGGAGCAGCCGCTCGATGCCGGCGCCGAAGCCGATCCCCGGCGTCGGCTGTCCGCCGATCGCTTCGATCAGGCCGTCGTAGCGCCCGCCGCCGCAGATCGTGTCCTGCGCCCCGATGGCGTCGTCGACGAACTCGAACGTCGTGCGCGTGTAGTAATCGAGGCCTCGCACGAGGGTCGGACGCAGCTCGTATTCGACTCCAGCGGCGTCGAGGTAGGCGCGCACGTCCTCGAAATGCGCACGACACTCTTCGCAGAGGCTCTCGCCGATCTTGGGCGCAGCTTCGAGCAGCGCCTGCATCTGCTCGCTCTTGACGTCGAAGACACGGAGGGGCGTCGTGCGACGCTTCGTCCTCGTCTCCTCGTCCAGCTCGGCGTCGTGCTGGTCGAGCCAGGCCTCGAGGCGTTCCACGTAGGCGGGCCGGCATCGGGAATCGCCGATCGAGTTGAGGTACAGCACGTAATCGATCACGCCGAGGCGGCGGAGGAGCTCGTCGTAGAACTGCAGCAACTCGGCGTCCACCGCCGGATCGTCGGAGCCGATCGCCTCGACGGAGAGCTGCCAGTGCTCTCGGTACCGGCCCTTCTGAGGCCGGTCGTACCTCCACATGGGGCCGAGCGTGTAGAGCTTGACCGGCTGCGGCTCACGATGCATGCCGTGCT
>JBKJWJ010000166.1:0-2813 GCA_046716905.1 Gaiellaceae bacterium | reverse complement strand
GGCGAGGAGACCTTCTGGGCGGTCCGCCGCTTCCTGGAGCACCTCGCACGCGACCGGCCCGTGATCCTCGGGCTCGACGAGCTGCAATGGGCTGAACCGACCTTCCTCGATCTCGTCGAATATCTCGTCGGCTGGACGGCCGACGCGCCAGTCCTGATCGTGGGGCTCGCCCGACCCGAGCTCCTCGAGCAGCGGCCGACCTGGACCGCGTCGAGCTCCCTCGTGGTCTCGCTTCGGCCCCTGTCCGACTCGGACTCCGACCGGCTCGTGGACGCACTCGGCGGTGGCGGCATCGCGATCGCAGAGCGGCAGCGGATCCTGGAAGGAGCCGAGGGCAATCCCCTGTTCGTCGAGCAGATGCTTGCGCTTGCGGACGAAAGCGAAGCGCGTGGCACCGTTCCACCGTCAATACAGGCGCTGCTCGCCGCGCGGCTCGACCGGCTGCCCGTCGAGGAGCGGACGGTGCTCGACCGAGCGGCAGTCATCGGCCGCGAGTTCACTGCCGGCGCGGTTGCTTCGCTCTCGGAAGGTGGGCCGGTCTCCTCGACACTGCTCTCGCTCGTCCGCCGCGACCTGATCGAGCCCGACCGATCGCTCATTCCAGGCGACGACGGGTTCCGGTTCCGGCACATCCTGATCCGTGACGCCGCGTACCTCGGAGTCTCCAAACAGGTGCGCGCCGGCCTGCACGAGCGCTATTCGGGCTGGCTGGAGGCGGCCGCAAGCGAGCTGGACGAGATCATCGGCTACCACCTTGAGCAGGCTTACCGGTACCGGCAGGAGCTCGGCCAGGCGCACACCGACCTGGGGACGCGGGCCGGCGAGCTCCTCGGGCGGGCGGGGCGGCGTGCAATCGCCCGGGGCGACCTACCTGCAGCCGTCACGCTCCTTACTCGGGCCTCAGCGCTGCTGCCCGACTCTCATGACGAGAGGCAAGAGGTCCTGCTGATTCTGGGCAGTGCCTTGATGAGAACCGGCGACTTCGAGCGCGCCGAACGCGTCCTCGACGAGGCGCTCGCCGCAGCCCATGGGGTCGGGGACACCAAGCTCGAGCTTCGCACGGTGATCGAGCATGAGTTCCTGAGGATGTTCACGCAACCCGACGAATCCCTCGAAGCCATTGTCGCCGTCGCGGACCGCGCGATTCCGTTGCTGGAGAAGCTGGGCGACGACATCGGTCTGGCCAAGGCGTGGTGGCTCCGAAGTGAGCTGCATGTCAACGCTTGCCGATGGCAAGAGCGAACCGAGAACCTCGAGCGCGCGCTCGCCCACGCCAGTCGCGCAGGCGATGCCTCGGAGCAGGCCACGATCGCCTCGCAGATCGCGAGTGCGCTCTTCTACGGGCCGACGCGGGTGGACGCGGCGATTCGCCGGTGCGGCGAGCTCCTCGCCAACCAGCCCGACGACCGCTCGCTCCAGGCCGCGATCACGAACACGGTCGCCGGATTGACAGCGATGCGAGGCGAGTTCGACGAGGCACGCCGGCTCCAGGAGCAGGCGCGGGGCGTCTACGAGCAGCTCGGGATGCACTTCCGGATCGGCGTTCGCTCCCTGATCGCGGCCGAGATCGAGCTCTTGGCCGGCCGCGCCGACGAGGCCGTGAAGATCCTGCGGTGGGGGATGGATTCCCTTCGGGAGATGGGTGCTACGAGCGTGACCTCGACGCTCGCCTCCTTCCTCGCCGACGCGCTCGCCTTGTCGGGCGCGAGCAGCGAGGCAATGAGGTACGCCGCGATCGCCGAGGAGACGTCCGCCGAGACCGACGTCGTCAACCAGGTCATGTGGCGGGTGGCAAAGGCGAGGGCCACCGGCGAGATGGGACTCGCGCGTCAGGCATGGGAGATTGCCGAGCCGACCGACTACCCGGACATCAAGGCGCGGGCGCTCGTCGCAATGGGCGAGGTCGCAGAGGCGCGCCGGGTCTACGAGGCTAAGGGCAATCTCGCCGCGGCCGAGCGACTCTTGGCCCGCGAGCCCGCTTCGTCATAGGATCGACTAACCGCCAACGACGGAGGTGTTCCATATGTCCATAGAGCAGGGCAATGTGTCCATAGATCCGGTCATCACCGGCAGGTCGACAGACGGCTTTGCGGCGGCCGCCCAAAACGCTGTGGAGAAGTGGGAAGGTCAGCGAGGCGGGCCGCCCGAATCGCGGACGACGCTCCGGGTCGTCGACATGTACGTCGACGTGGATAACGCAATTCACGACTACATCGTCGTGCTCCGAACAGGCTAGAAGACGAGGCTTGGGCCGACATCGGAGCTCGGCATAGATCGCACGAACCGCCAAACCGAGGAGGTAACGCATGGCTACGGACAAGTGGAAGGAGTCCTTCAAGGAAGCGGTCGTGGCCGCGCTCGCAGACAAGCCCGACGGCACGACCGCAGTTATCGAGGCGATCGAAGTGCGCAAAAAGGGAAACCCGATCCACGAGTACCGGGTGATCCTGAGGCCCAACCCCTGACCAGAGGAGAATGTATGGCAGAAATCGCAAAGGTCATCACGATCATCGGCCAGTCACCGGAGAGCTTCGCCAAGGCGGCCGACGTCGCCGTTCAGGAGGCGTCGAAGACCCTGCGCGGGATCTCCGGCGCCGACGTCGTCTCGATGAGCGCGCTGGTCGAGAACGAACGGATCAGCATGTACCGGACAACCGTCAACATCGCCTTCTCGGTCGAGCGCTAGTTCAGGAGGGCGCGCGCGTAGTCCTGGGCATCGAACGGCCGTAGGTCGTCGAGCCCCTCGCCGACGCCCACGAGCTTGACCGGCAGGCCGAGCTCGTGGGCGATCGCGAGCGCCACGCCGCCCTTCG
>JBKJWJ010000165.1:0-4836 GCA_046716905.1 Gaiellaceae bacterium | reverse complement strand
GACGGCGGAGCCGACGCGCTGCTCGAGGCCGGGTACAAGCCGGACGTGATCGTCGGCGACATGGACTCCGTCTCCGACGAGTCGCTCCGCTCCGGCGCGGAGATCCTCATCCACGCCTACGAGAGCGGAGACGCGCCGGGCAGCGAGCGAGTGAAAACGCTCGGCCTCGACCACCACATCGTTCCCGCGCCGGCGACGAGCGAGGACGTCGCGCTGCTCCTTGCCTTCGAGAAGGGCGCGGAGCTGATCGTCGTCGTCGGCGCGCACTTCAACCTGATCGAGTTCATGGAGCGGAACCGGTCCGGGATGGCGTCGACGTTCCTCACCAGACTGCGCGTGGGGGAGATCCTCGTCGACGCAAAGGGCGTCTCCCGGCTCGTCAGCCGGCAGGTGGGGATCTGGCCGCTCGTCCTGGTCGCGGCGGCCGGGCTCGGCGCGGTCGTCGTCGCCGTCGCCGTTTCCCCGCAGCTCCGCTCGGTATTCGAGCTGCTGGGTCTGCGGCTGCGCGATTTGCTGGGCTTCTAACCTAGAGCGGCGTGTTCGACCTCCGCTACCACGTCGCCTCGCTGGCGGCTGTCTTCCTGGCGCTGATCATCGGCATCCTCGTGGGCGCCGGGCTGGCGGCGAAAACTGACGTCGAGGGGACCGAGCGGCGGGTTCTCGAGGAGCGGATCGCGGAGCTCCAGCAGCGGGAAACCGACCTCACGGCCCAAGCCGACCTCCTCCAGCGGCAGCGGGAGGCAGCCGACCGTTATGTCGGAGAGACCTACCGGACAGTCATGAATGGCCGTCTCCGGGGGATGCGTGTCGCGGTGCTCTTCGTCGGCCAGTCGGACGACGGACTGCTTGGGGCCATCGAGCAGACGCTCGAGGACGCATCGGCACCGGCGCTCGTCGAGCTCGAGGCGCTCCAGCTTCCGATCGTTGCGGAGGAGGTCTCGGCCGCGCTCGAGCCGCAGTTCACCGATCTCTCGCTGGACGAGGTCGGCCGCCGCCTGGGTCAAGAGTTGATTGAAGGTGGGGAAACGCCTTTCTGGGACGCGCTGATCCCGGTCTTCGTCCAGGATCACCGCGGAACACCGTCCGTCGAGGCCGACGCTGTCGTCGTCTCGCACACAGCTGTCGCGACCGACATGCCGACTCGGCAGCTCCTGGACGGGATCTACGCCGGCCTCGAACGGGGTCGGGTCCCCGTTGTCGGCGTCGAGCGCACCGACGAGCGTCCAACGCGGATCGCGGTCTACAAGGCGAACGGACTCTCGAGCGTGGACTCGATCGACACGGAGATCGGTAGGGTCGCGCTCGCCGTCCTTCTCTCGGGCGGGCCCGAAGGGCACTACGGCCTCAAGCGATCCGCCGAGAGCGGCACGCTGCCGATCCCCGTCGAACCGCTGCCGCTTACGCCACTCGCCGGTGGCTGAGCCGGTGGCCGTCCTCATCGCGGCGCGGAACGAGGAGGATCGGATCTCGGCCACGGTCGAGCGCCTGCGGGCGCAGTTCCCCGTGAGCGAGGTGATCGTCGCCGACGACGGCTCGACCGACAGGACCGCCGCCGCCGCCGAGAAAGCGGGCGCTCAGGTGCTGCGGCTGCCCGCTCGTGGCAAGGGACAGGCGTTGACGTTTGCCGAGCGGGAGGCGCCGCGTGGCCGGATCGTCGTCTGCGACGCCGATCTCGACGGCGATCTCCGGCCGCTTCTCCAGGACGGAGTCGATCTCTCGATTGCGGTCTTCGCCGAGCGGCGAGGCGGTGGGTTCGGGATCGCTAAGCGCGCAGCCCGCGCCCTGGTCAGAGCCCGCTCGGGCTTCGTGCCGGTCGAGCCCCTGTCGGGCCAGCGAGCGTTTTCCGAACGGGCTCGTGCGGTCTGCTTTCCGCTTGCGGCCGGGTTCGGCTGCGAGGTCGGCGGCTCCATCGACGCCGCCCGCGCGGGGCTGACGCTCGCGGAGATCGGATTGCCGCTCAGTCATCGGGCCACCGGGCGGGACACGGCTGGGTTCCGGCACCGGGGCAAGCAGCTCCTCGACGCGGTTCTCGCTTGCGGGCCACAGGGACGGAATTTTCGTGGAGTCCGCCTTCCGCTCGTGGGCGCCCTGCTTGGTTTCCGACGGGATCCGGCTGTGGCGGTCGTGGCTGCACTCGGCCTGGCGGACGACCTCTGGAGCGGCCCCGAACGAGGCTTTCGGGCGCATCTCCGGGCAGGGAGCACGACCGGCGTCCTGAAGCTCGTCGGCATCCCGCTCGCCGGCGTGCTCGCGACGCGGAAGGTGTCCGGTGGGCTGCTCGTCGGGCTCGCAGCCAACTCTTTGAACCAGCTCGACACGCGGCCGGGACGGGCGCTCAAGGCGTATCTCGCAGCCGCAGTCCTGGCCCGAGCACCGGCGGGAGTGGCCGTCCTGCTGCTTCCCTACGATCTCCGCGAGAGGACGATGCTGGGAGACGCCGGATCGAACGCGCTGGGCGCGATGCTAGGGTTGAGTTCCGTGAGTCGTCTCACGGATCGAGGTCGCTGGCTGGCAATCGGATCGCTCGCCGCTCTCACCCTCCTCGGCGAACGTCGCTCACTCGGTGAGTTGATCGAGCACACACCGCTTCTGTCGCGGATCGACGCGCTCGGGCGGCAATCGTGAGGCAGCGCCCGCCGAAGTACGTGTTCATCACCGGCGGAGTCGTCTCGTCGCTCGGCAAGGGCATCACCGCGGCGTCGCTCGGCCGGCTGCTGAAGGCCCGCGGCTTGAAGGTGCAGGTGCAGAAATTCGACCCGTACCTGAACGTCGACCCCGGAACGATGAGCCCGTTCCAGCACGGCGAGGTCTTCGTGACTGAGGACGGCGCCGAGACCGATCTCGACATCGGCCACTACGAGCGCTTCATCGACGAGAACCTCTCGCGGAACGCGAATCACACGTCGGGCTCGATCTGGTACTCGGTCCTTCGCAAGGAGCGTAAGGGCGAGTACCTGGGGTCGACAGTGCAGGTCATCCCGCACATCACGAACGAGATCAAGGATCGGATCAAGCGCGTGAGCGACGCCACGGACACGGACGTCGTCATCAGCGAGGTTGGCGGGACCGTGGGCGACATCGAGTCACTTCCGTTCCTCGAAGCGATCCGTCAGTTCCGCCGTGAGGCAGGGCCAGAAAACGTCATGTATGTCCACGTGACCTACGTGCCGTTCGTGGACTCGGCCGGGGAACTGAAGACGAAGCCGACCCAGCACTCAGTAAACGAGCTGCGGCGCATCGGAATCCATCCCGACGTCGTCGTCTGCCGGTCGACCGAGCCGCTGAACGCAGACCTCAGGGAGAAGATTGCGCTCTTCGCCGACATCGATCCGAGCGCGGTGGTCGTGAACCGCGACGTCCCGGACGTCTATCTCGTGCCGTCGGCGCTCCAGGAGGAGGGCCTCGACCGGCTCGTCTGCGAGAAGCTCGGGCTGCCCGATGTCGAGGCCGACCTCGGAGAGTGGCTCGACCTCGCCGGTCGCATCAAGGGTCTCCGCGACACGGTCGAAATCGCCCTCGTCGGCAAGTACGTGCAGCTTCACGACGCGTATCTCTCCGTGCACGAGGCGCTCAAGCACGCAGGGATCCACCATGGTGCGACAGTCAACGTGCGCTGGGTGGACGCCGAAGGCGCGTCACTCGAGGAGCTCGAAACCCAGCTCGAAGGGCTCGACGGGGTGCTCGTCCCAGGCGGCTTTGGTTCCCGCGGGTGGGAGGGGAAGATCATGGCCTGCCGTGTGGCTCGAGAGCGCGGCATTCCGTACCTCGGTATCTGTCTCGGAATGCACGTCGCGATCTCGGATTTCGCGCGCCATGTGGTCGGGCTTGACGGGGCCAACTCGACCGAGATGGATCCGGAGACGCCGTTCCCGGTGATCGACCTGCTACCCGAGCAGAAGGAGGTAGAGGATCTCGGCGGGACGATGCGGCTCGGAGCTCAGGCCGTGGAGCTTGCCGAGGGCACGCGGACGCGCGCGACCTACGGGGAGCCGGTCGTTCACGAGCGCCACCGACATCGCTACGAGGTCAACAACCATTACCGCCAGGCGCTCGAGGATGCGGGACTCGTCATCTCCGGGACGTACCAGGAAGGACGCCTCGTCGAGATCATCGAGCTCCCCGATCATCCGTGGTTCGTTGCGAGCCAGTTTCACCCCGAGTTCAAGTCGCGGCCCACGCGGCCGGCGCCGCTCTTCCGGGAATTCGTCGGCGCGGCTCTCGAGCGGTCGCGGGCCCGCTCGGGCATCCCCGAGCCGGCCCGCGTTCCGGCCTAGTCTCCTTTCGTCTCTAGCCGGCCACCAAGGTCGTCGAGGCGACATACGTGATCAGGACGATCGCGAGGAGGAGACCGATGATGATCAGCACTATGCGGGTGACTGCGCTCAACTCGTTCCAATTGCCTTCTGCATCGTGTTGTTGTCGAAGAACGTGATTGTCACGTAGGGCCACTTGGTCGAAAGGCATCCGAAGGTCGCGGGGCAGAACTCGGCCTTGCCCCGGAAGTAAAAGACGACATGCTTTGGGAAGCGGTAGTGCTGCGGATAACCATTAGCGTTCCCCGTCCACTGCCACGGGTAGCGGCTGTAGGTCGCGTCTCCATGGCGACCGAGGACGGTCACGATTCCCGCGTTGTAGCGAAAACAGACGCGAAACCAGCCGCGGTATTTGAGAACGGTGTAGAGGTCGGCCTGGTCCCAGGAGGCCGTGAAGTTCTGCGTCTTGCACCGTGACGTGCTCAACGGACAAATCCCCTCGACCGCCAGCAAACTCGGGTACTGACTCATGGAAGACGTACCGCACGTCCAGCTCTCTTCGTCCCAGGAGAACTGCGAGGCA
>JBKJWJ010000164.1:0-3389 GCA_046716905.1 Gaiellaceae bacterium | reverse complement strand
GCGGCGAGGTCGAGCTCGACGGCCACGGTCTTCTTCCCGATCGCGCAGTCGGAGCCGACGGTCAGGACGATCTTCGCCGGAACTCGGAGGTTCTCCCCGGTCGGAACGTTGAGGTCGGGTGGGGGCTTGCGGAGGTCGCGCAGCTCGACTCCGTGCTCTCGCGCGAGCTCGGTCAGCTCCGGGTCCTCGCTGATGAACTCGTGCAGGCCGCTCTCGACGTCGAGGCCCGCGCGGATCGAGGCCTTGAGGAGCTCGCGCCATGCGGGCGGGAAGCGTCCACCCTGGGTCGCGACGCCCACGGTGGCGACGGTCGGGCCGTACGCGAGCGCCTCCTCGACAGATCCCACGATCGGAACCTCGCGGTAGGTCTCCCCCACTCGCTCGGAGTCGAGGATGGCGACGACCGGGTCGGGGGCGTAGTGGACGATGCCCCGCATCGTCTTCCCGTAGTGGGAGTCGCCGGAGTTGCCCTCAGCGAGGACTAGGTACTTCTTGCCTGACGCCAAGTCCTGAGGTGGCAGAGGGGAGCTGGACACCGTCGACGAGCTGGACGCCGGGCCATGGGTCCTCGGCGATCAGGATGTTCCCGTCGAGGTCGACGTGGTCGCAAAGGCTCGCCATCGCGGCACCGGCGGCGATTCCGAGGCCGGATTCGACCATGCAGCCGAGCATGACGCCGAGGTCGAGCGCGCGGGCGGCATGGGCCATGCGGATCGCTTCGCGGATCCCGCCGGACTTCGCGAGCTTGATGTTGATCCCGTGCGCGCGCTCCGCGCAGGAGGCGACATCGGCGAGCGTGTGGCAGTCCTCGTCAACGTAGATCGGGAGTGGCGACTTGCCCTTCAACCCCGGGCCGTCCGGATCTCCGGCCTGGAGCGGCTGCTCGACGTAGTCGACGCCGAGCTCCTTCAGGCGCTGGATCGCGACGAGCGCCTCGTCCAGCGACCAGTACTCGTTGACGTCGACGCGGAGCGGTCGGTCCCACACCGCGGCAACGGCGGCGACCCGGTCGACGTCGAGCCCGTCGCGCCCCCCGATCTTGAGCTTGAGGCTCTTGAATTCGGTGGCTCGTTCGGCTTTCCGCGCCATCTCGTCAGGGTCGCCGAGCCCGATCGTCCAGCTCGTCGGCGGGCCGGTCTGCTGGAGGCCGAGGAGACGCCAGACGGGAAGCCCTGTGAGCTTGCCGCAAAGGTCGTGCTGCGCGCCGTATATCGCGGCGCGGGCCGCGAACTCGCGGCTGGGGAGTCGGGCCTCGATCTCGTCGAAGGCGAATGGATCGTCGCCGAGAGAGTCCGCAGACTCCTCGACGTAAGCCTGCGCCGACTCCGCGGACTCCTCGTAGTGCTCGATGGGCGCCGCCTCGCCGTAGCCGCGCTCGCCTTCGTGCTCGATCTCGACCCAGACGACCTCCGCCTCGGTCGTCGTCTCGCGCGCGATCACGAACGGCTCCTCGAGCCGGAGCGAAGCGATCCGAACGGAGACCTCCACGCCGCTGACTCTACTGCCGGCCGCGCCCGCCGAGAACGGCGCTACGGTCGGCGGGCGGGATGTACCGGGTAGCGAACCTTCGCGAGCTCCTGACGCTGCGGCGGCGCCGGAGCCGCAGGGTAACCCGCAACGTCGTCCTCCTCGGCCTGACGAGCCTCTTCACGGACATCTCGTCCGAGATGGTGGCGGCGATCCTGCCGCTGTATCTCGTCTACACGCTCGGGTTCAGCCCGCTGCAGTTCGGCGTCGTCGACGGCATCCAGCAGGGCGCGGCCGCGCTCGTCCGCATCGGCGGCGGGTTCCTCGGCGACCGCACGAGGCGGCACAAGGAAGTCGCGTTTCTCGGCTACGCGATCTCTGCGGTTTCGCGCCTAGGCCTGTTGGCGGCGCAGAGCGTCTCCGCCCTCGGCGCGATCGTGTTCGTGGACCGTACGGGCAAGGGACTGCGGACCGCGCCGCGCGACGCGCTGATCTCGCTCTCGAGCGAGCGCGAGCACCTGGCGGCGTCCTTCGGCGTCCACCGGGCGCTCGACACCGCCGGCGCGATGCTCGGCCCGCTGCTCGCCTTCTCGCTCCTGACGGTCGCGCCGGGAGACTTCAACGCGATCTTCGTCGTCAGCTTCTGCTCGGCGATCGTGGGGCTCGGCATCCTCGGCTTCTTCGTCGAGAACCGTGCCGAGCGCGCGCCGTCCGAGTCCCCCACCTCGCTCCGGGCGGCCGTGCGGTTGCTCGCCGACCGCCGCTTCGGCCTGCTCGTCGTCGTCGCCGGGGCACTCGGCCTCGTCACGGTCAGTGAGGGCTTTCTCTTCATCGCGCTCCAGCGCAAGCTCGTGTTCGACGAGCGCCTCCTCCCGCTGCTCTTCGTGGGGATGGCGCTCACGTACATGCTCCTGGCGATCCCCGTCGGCCGTCTCGCCGACCGCTTCGGCCGGGGCCGGGTCTTCGTCGCCGGCTACGTCCCGCTGCTGGCTGCCTATGCACTACTCCTCGTCCCGGCCGGGCCGGCGGCCGAGATCCCGCTCTACCTGATCCTTCTCGGCATGTACTACGCCGCCACGGACGGTGTCCTCGTGGCGCTCGCGAGCGCGACGCTCCCCCGCGCCTACCGGGCGAGCGGCCTCGCCGTCGTCGCCACGTCGACGAGCATGGGCCGGATCCTCGCATCTCTGCTCTTCGGCATGATCTGGACGTGGTGGAACGTCGAGACGGCGATCGCGGTGTTCGCGGCGGGCCTGCTCGTTGCCGTGCTGGTTGCGGCGACGGCGCTGCGGCTCGCGCCGGAGGTCCGGCACGTTGAGTAGCCGCGCCCGCACGCTCGCCTTCGTCGGGCTCGTCGTTGCCGCGACTGCGGTGGCGGCGGGAGTCGTCGGCTGGTCGGCATTCGGAAGCGACTCCCCGAAACCGCCGCCCGCCCAAGCCGCCGCCGTGCGCGAGGCCGTCGCGCGGAAACCGGTCCTCGTCTACCAGAACGTTCGGCGGGACGAGCACTACGCGGAGATCGCGATCGCACCGCTCCAGACGCCGAGGGCGCGTCCGACGTTCACCGGGCTCGTCTGCGAGCGCGTCCACTTCTCCGGCGGTCGCGGCCTGTGCCTGATGCCGAGGCAGAATGTCCTCGGCCCGCAGGTCAACGCTCGGATCTTCGGGCCTGACTTCCAGCCCGTCGCGTCCGTTCGCATCCAGGGGATCAAGAGCCGGGCCCGCGTCTCCGCGGGCGGCCGCTACGGTGCGGCGACGACCTTCGTCGCCGGCCACTCGTACCTCGACGAGGGCTTCTCCACGCAGACTGCCTTGATCGACCTCGAGCGCCGCTCTCTGCTGACCGACCTGGAAAAGTTCGATGTGACCCGAGACGGGAAACGCTTCAAGGAGATCGACTTCAACTTCTGGGGCGTGACGTT
>JBKJWJ010000163.1:0-3167 GCA_046716905.1 Gaiellaceae bacterium | reverse complement strand
GGTGCGGCTCCGCCCCTTGTGGCGCACCCGTTTCTCGCGAACGCGCTCGATCAGTGGGGGGCGGTCGCCCGTCTCGTCCTGGCTCACCGGCCGAAGACTACGGACAGATGCGCACGTGATCGGTGCGGCACCGGTCGATCCCGGCCCCACCCGAGATGCGGTCGTTGCCGCGTCGGCCGTCCCGCGAGATCATGAAATCGCGTCCGGGTCCGCCGATCAGGTGATCGCGGCCGACATTGCCGTCGAGCCGGTCTCGCCCATCGCCGCCGTTCAGAAGGTCGTTACCGACCCCACCGTCGAGCCAGTCATTCCCCGCGCCGCCGTAGAGCCGATCGTCGCCGCCCATCCCGAGGAGGACGTCGTTCCCGCCCATGCCGCACAGCACGTCGGACTTGGAAGTGCCGCGCAAAGTGTCCTTGCCGGGCGTGCCGATCAAAGTGCAGCCGGCGCTCGAGACACCACGTGCGAGCGGCTCGGCGAGGTAGCTCTGGCCCGCCTGCAGGGTCACGTCGGCCTGCCGGACGAAGTCCCGCACGGTGACAGTGCCCTCCACGACGGTGGTGAGCGTGCCGTCGCAGCGATCCTCGGTCCTCCACTCCGTTCCTCGGACCGTCGCAGAGCTGTAGCGGCCGCGCGTCCTGTACTTGCCCTTCCCGCTCCCCCAGACCCGGCGCACGGGCTTCTTGATCGCCTGCCACGAGAACGAGCCTTCGAGACAGCTGAAGTCGCCGCCGTCGAGCCGGAGCTCGGGCAGGGCGGTCACGCTGTCCTGCAGGATGGTGAAGAGGCCCTCGTAGAACTGGCTCGTCTCCAGGACGCCGCCGGCCCGAGCCGAGGTCAGCTGCACGCGGCCGTTCGTCGTGTCGATCTGACTTCCGATCGAGATCTGATCCGGCGCGGTGAGCAGGTCGAAGCGGCCGGTCCCGGGCTCACGGACGTTCGGTGCAGTTGTCCTCGAGGAAATGCGCGACCGGCCCACCCAGATAGAGGTCCGAGCTCTTCGTCGTGTCCGCCGAGCCTGTTCCGCCGGGCGCGTTGAACACGGCGTCGTCGAAGTCGCCCAGCCCCTTGACGATGATGTTGACCGACCCGTCGTCTCCCGGCGCGCCGTTGCTGAGGGTACGAACGACCGGGACGCAGGGCGCCTGGGCTTGCGCGTCCGATACCTGTCCGGCACCGGCCGCCGACAGGACGACTGCGAGCGCGGCCCCGAGGAGCCCGGCCCGTACGGGCAGGCGGTGACGATGCCTGTGGTGAGGCATTGATCCGCTCCTGGGCCGCCGAGGGCCTTGTCCTGGGTGTCGCGGCGCATCCGATCCTTGCCGGGGCCGCCGAGCACGCGGTCGATGCCCCTGCCGCCGATGAGGAAGTCGTTGCCGTAGCCGCCGTTCAGATGGTCGGCGCCTCGCTCGCCAGCAAGGGTGTCGGATCCGCGGCCACCGTCGAGCCGGTCGTCGCCGGCGCCGCCGAGCAGCTCGTCCTTGCCGTTCACGCCCTTGAGGACGTCGTTGCCGGCCCCGCCGAGCAGACGGTCGTTGCCCGAACCGCCGAGGAGCCGGTCGTTTCCACCGAAGCCGATGAGGATGTCGTTGCCGCCCATGCCGCAGAGCACGTCGACGCCGGCGCCGCCACGCAACACGTCGTCCCCGGGTGTGCCGCGCTGTGTGCAGCCATCCGTCCGCTGAGGATCACGCGAGACCGGAACCGGCACGCGAGTCGTTGCGCTCGCGGAGTTGTTTGCGGCCGCCGGATCGGCTTCGTTGCCGGACACCGTGGCGGTGTGCGTATGCACGCCGGGCTCGAGCGTCGTGGCGACGATCGTGAGGGTCGCGGTGCCTCCACTCGCAAGCGTGCCGACGGAGCAACGGATGCTCGGTGAAGTGGCACAGGCAACCTGCCCGACGTTGGCCGAGACCGCCTGCATGCCGGACGGAAGCGAGTCGGTGACGACGACGCCGGTCGCCGTGTTCGGCCCGTTGTTCCGAACCGAGACGTCGAAGGTGACGGCACGGTCGACGGCGCTCTGGGCCGGGCCGGTCATGGTCAGCGCGAGGTCCGCGGTCGGCGCGACCGGAAGCACCGGCGGCGGAGGCGGCGCCGGAACAAGCGAGTCGTCGTTCGCAAGCGTGATTCCTACGCTCGTCGAGAGCAAGGTGACGTTGGCGGGCGCGACGAGATTGACGAGCAGCGTCTCGGAGAGCTCGATCTCGGCGTCGCCGTGCACCGTGACCGGAATGGTCTTCGTGGTCTCACCGGGCGCGAAGGTGACGCGGCCTGCGGCGGGAGAGTAGTCGAGCGGCTGCATCGCGGTCAGGTCGGCGGTCGCGTAGTCGACAGTCACGATCTTGCCGCTCTGCGCGCTCAGCGTGACGGGAACCTGGACGGTCTTGCTGCCGGCATTGCCCTCGTCGACGGTCACGGCGTTCGCGGCGAGCGTCGGCTGCGCGTCGTCGTCCTCGAGGTTCGCGAATGCGACCGTGTCGGGTGCGACCACCCCGCCTTGCTGGACGGTGATGTTCACGCGGAGGCGTTCGGTCTCCTCGTCGAGCGCGTCGTCCTTGAGCTTGACTGCGAACGTCTGGCTCGTCGCGCCGTCCCGGAACGTGTAGGTCGTGGTTGCTGCGAAGTAGTCCTGGCCGGCCTTCGCGGAGTCGTCTGCGGTGGCGACGTTGATCCGTCCGCCGTTTGCCGCCCGAGTGAGGTTGAGGGTGAGACGACCTGCTCGGCAGACTCGTCCAGGGTGACGTCACCGATGGAAGCAGTCGTCTCGCCACCGGCAGGGACGACGTCAACCGAGACCGTCGCCGAGGTGGACGTCGCCGATCCGTCGCTCGCCGTGAAGGTGAAGGAGTCCAGGCCCGTGGAGCCGCCGCTCGGCGTGTAGGTGGCCTCGTTGCCCGCCACGACCACTTCACCGTTCGCCGGCTGCTGCGCCGAGAACGTCAGAGCGCCGCTGTCGATATCGGTTGCGCGGAGCTCGACGGCCAGCGGCCTGCCCTGGACGGTGACGACACTCTGCGGCTCCGCGACCGGCGCATCATTCACCGGCGAGACGGAGATCGCGACGGTCGCAACGTCCGACTCGAGCTGGTCGTCGTTGGCGCGGAAGCGGAAGCTGTCGCCGCCGTTGTAGTTCGCGTCGGGCGTGTAGAGGAACGTTCCAGGGG
>JBKJWJ010000162.1:0-3037 GCA_046716905.1 Gaiellaceae bacterium | reverse complement strand
TCAAGATCGCGGATTTCGGCATTGCCCGACCGCTCGACGGGACCCAGATGACGCAGGCCGGAACAGTGCTCGGGACTGCCGCCTACCTTGCGCCGGAGCAGGCCCTCGGCGAGCGCGTCACCGGCGCGGCGGACATCTACTCGCTCGGCGCAGTCACCTATGAGCTCCTCGCCGGCCGTCCTCCGTACCAGTTCGAATCGCTCGTGGAGCTCACAGTCAAGCAGCGCGAGGGGCCGCCGCCCCCGATCCCCGGAGTGACGGCAGAGCTGGAAGAGGTCGTTTTGCGCTGCCTCGCTCTGGAGCCGGAGGCCCGGCCGCGGTCTGCCGCGGCGCTGGCTCACGAGCTGGCAGGTGCCTCGCCAGAGCCGCCGACCGAGGTCCTTCCGGAGCCGGGAGTCACGGCTGCAACCGAGGTCATGGCTCGACCGGGGCGCACCGTTCGCATCTCACGTCGCCTTCAGCTCGCGATTGCAGGCGCTCTCCTGGCCGCTGCGCTCGCGGGAGGGCTCACTCTGAGTCTCCGTCAGGAGGAAGATCCGGGGCCGCCGCCCGCTCAGCCGGGCCGAGTCGACACGCTGCCTCGCGGCGAGACCCCGGCAGAGTCGGCTCGTCTCCTCGCAGAGTGGTTGCGCGCGAGAGCGGGCTAAAGAGACGTGGGAGCTTCCGCGGCGACCGCGGCGGGCTCGGCGCCGTTGCTCGTGGCGAAGGTGATTCCTTCGCGGGCAAGTGCGAGCTGAACTTCCTCTCGCGCCTTGTAGATCCGCCACTTCACGGTGGCCAGAGTGATCTCGAGTGAGTCGGCGATCTCCGTGTACGAGAGCCCCACGACGTCGCGGAGCAGGAGCGCCATCTTCAGGTCGACCGTGAGGTCGTTGACGGCGCGCCAGACGGCGTCCATCGTCTCCACTCGCTCGACCGGCGCGTCGAGAACCTCTAGCGGCGGGATGTCATCGAGGGCGACGACCGCTCTAGGCCGGCGCTCCACTGCGCGAAGCTCGTCGAGGACGCGGTTCTTCGTCACCTGGAAGAGCCAGGTCGTGAATCGGCATCTGAGCGAGAACTTCGGCAGCCCCTGGTAGACGCGGAGGAAGACCTCCTGCGTCAGGTCCTCGGCCATGGCGCGATCGCCGACGAGCCGGAGGACATAGTTGTAGACGGGCGTCTCGTAGGCCCTGACGATCAGGCTGAAGGCCCGCTCGTCACCGCGCTGGGCCTTCTTGAGAACACCGAAATCTGGCTGGGGGAGCGCCAAGAGGGGGTGAGTATAACCGGGTCTCCTCTAACCCAAGGTCAACTTTTTGCCGGTCATCTGTAAAGGCTTCTCGAGATCGAGGATGGAAAGGACTGTAGGAGCCAGATCAGACAGCTCTCCGTCCCGCAGAGCCGAGTTTGTGTCTGTCAGCACGAGTGGGACGGGATTCGTCGTGTGCGCGGTGTGCGGGCTGCCGTCCGGCTCGATCATGTGCTCGGCGTTTCCGTGATCCGCGGTGACCAGGCAAACGCCGCCTGCCCTCTCGACCGCTTCCACCACACGCCCGAGGCAGGCATCGACCGTCTCGACCGCCTTCACTGCGGCGGGAACAAACCCGGTGTGTCCCACCATGTCGGGGTTCGCGAAGTTCAGCACGGCAAACGCGAAGCCACCGGACCCGACCGACTCGACAAACCGGTCCGTGACCTCAACCGCCGACATCTCCGGCTTGTGGTCGTAGCTCGGGACGTCGCGCGGTGAGGGCACGAGGACACGCACTTCGCCCGGCCACTCGGCCTCCCTGCCGCCGTTGAAAAAGTAGGTCACGTGCGCGTACTTCTCCGTCTCGGCGACATGGAGCTGGCGGAGCCCCTGCTCGGCGAGGACCTCGGCCAGAGTCTCCTGCACATCCTGCTCTGGAAAGGCAACCGGACAGTCGAGGTCTTCTCGGTACCGCGTCATCGTCACTACGTCGAATCCTGAGGCCAGGAGCTTCTGCGTCAATTGCCTCGCGCGGTCCGGGCGAAAGTTGAACACAATCGCAACATCTTCCGGCCCGATCCGGGGACGACCCTGGAAGACGATCGGCTCGATGAACTCGTCGGTCACACCCGCGTCGTAGCTGCGTTGCACTTCCGACACGGGGTCTGACCCTGTTGCGCCCTCGTTGTGGGTCATAGCCGCCAGTGCGCGCTCGGTTCGCTCCCAGTGGCCGTCACGGTCCATGGCGTAGTAGCGGCCGACGACGGTTGCGATCCGGTCCGCCGGCAGCCCGGTGAGATCGTTCGCAGCGGAGGTCGGAGAGACGTCTCGCCCGTCGGTGAACGCGTGGATCCACGTCCTGTCCGCCATCCTCTGCCGCTCGGCGAGCTCGAGTAACGCCCGTAGGTGATCGATGTGCGAGTGGACGCCCCCGTAGGAGGCGAGACCGAGCAGGTGGAGGTTCGCGCCTCTGGTCTTCGCTCGCTCGAAAGCCTCGACGAGCGCAGGATTCCTGAAGAGCTCGCCCGTCTCGATCGCAACGTTCACCCGCATCAGATCCTGGAAGAGCACCCTTCCCGAGCCGATCGTGAGGTGCCCGACCTCAGAGTTGCCCATCTGCCCGGGCGGCAGCCCCACCGCCTCCTCGGACGCACCCAGGCGCGCGTTCGGCCAGGTCGCGAGCAGGCCTCGCCACGCGGGCAGGTCGGCTTGGGCGATCGCGTCGACCGCCGGGTCGGCGCCGATCCCCCACCCGTCGATGACCACGAGCACGATCGGGCGCGGACGAGGCTGCTCCGTCACGCCCCCGCCTCGCGCCGGGCGGCCGCGGTCACAGCGGCACGGCCGACGATGCCCGCCATCTGGTCGGGCTTGAGCGACGCGCCGCCGACGAGCGCGCCGTCGATTGCGGGCTCGGCGAGGAACTCGCCGATCGAGGCGCTCGTGACGCTGCCACCGTACAGAACGGGCAGATCGGCTGCGGTCCCGCCCCAGCCTGAGGCCGCTGCCGTTACCCGGATCGTCTCGGCCATGGCCGCGGCATCGGCGCCACGCGCCGTGCGCCCCGTGCCGATCGCCCAGACC
>JBKJWJ010000161.1:0-7931 GCA_046716905.1 Gaiellaceae bacterium | reverse complement strand
AGGAGATCTTCGGCCCGGTGCTCTCGGTGCTGACGTTCCGAACCCCGGACGAGGCGGTGGAGAAGGCGAACAACACGGCGTACGGGCTGTCCGCCGGCGTCTGGACGGAGAAAGGCTCGCGAATCCTTTGGATGGCACAACAGCTCCGCGCCGGGGTGATCTGGGCAAACACGTTCAACCGCTTCGACCCGACATCGCCGTTCGGCGGCTTCAAGGAGTCCGGTTTCGGCCGCGAGGGCGGTCTGCATGGGCTCGAGCCGTACCTCGATCTCGGTGACTCGGAGGTTCGAGGCGGATGACCCGGCTTCCAGTACGCAAGACGTACAAGCTCTTCGTCGGCGGCGAGTTCCCGCGCTCGGAGTCCGGCCGAACCTACGAGGCGCAGGGACAGAATGTCGCGCGCGCGTCGAGAAAAGACGCCCGCGATGCAGTACGCGCGGCGCGCACCGGCTTCGGCAAATGGGCCGCGATGACCGCCTACAACCGGGGCCAGATCCTCTACCGGATCGCCGAGATGATGGAGGCGCGGGCCGGGGAGTTCGCCGAGCTCTGCTCGGGCCAGACGGAGGTCGAGGAGTCCATCGATCGCTGGGTCTGGTACGCGGGCTGGGCGGACAAGTACGCGCAACTCATTGGCACCTCGAACCCGGTCGCGGCGCCGTACTTCAACTTCACGATCCCGGAGCCGACCGGTGTCGTGGCGATCGTGGCGCCGGACGAGCCCGCGCTCGCCGGCCTCGTCTCACGCATCGCTCCGGTGATCGTCGGCGGAAATGCAGCGATCGTGCTGGCCTCGGAAACCAAGCCGCTCGCGGCGGTTGAGCTCTCCGAGGCACTTGCGACCGCGGATCTCCCCGGCGGCGTCGTCAACATCCTCACCGGCTACCGGACGGAGCTTGCGCCGTGGCTTGCGAGCCACATGGACGTGAACGCGATCGACATCGGCGGAGCCGACGGCGATGCGCCCGAGCTGGAGCGGCTCGCCGCAGACAACGTGAAGCGGGTCGTGCGCGGCCGGGTCGGCGAGCAGAGCCCGTACGAGATCGCGGCGTTCCTCGAGCTGAAGACGGTGTGGCACCCGATCGGCGTCTGAGCTGCCGCCGCCCTTTCTTAGGCGCACCCGGCCTCCTCCCCACTGCAAGCGTAATGTCGATCGGCGCGCGAATGTGTCACGGGACCGTGTCGGAAGCGTGAAGATGTGTCCGGTGACTCCGAGGGCGCCCCGATGACTTCGCGCCGGCTCAGCCAGGCCATCTCCGAGGGCGACGGGATCTCCGTGGTCGTCGCCGTCGACGGACCGGAGGCGGCTCGCATCGCCGAGGAAGCCGGCGCGGAGGCCGTGCTCGTCCACAGCGGACAGGAGAGCAGCCTGGGCTCCATCCGGGCGATGACCGAGCTCCCGATCCTCTTCTTCTTCGACGGGCAGAGCGCCGACGCGCTCGAGGGCGCCGACGCCTGCATCGTGGATGTCCGAAACGACGACCGCGACTGGCTCGACCGGGTGCGGGTCGAGCTCGCCGATCGCTTCGAGCTCGCGCCGCGGATCTGCACGGACGAGCACCTGGAGTTCGTCCTCGAGGAGCTCGACCCCGAAGTGCTCGTCCTCGGCGCCGCCGGCGACGAGGCGCTCACCGAGGCGCTCGAACTGCTCCCCGACGTACCGGCCGGGAAGCTCGCGATTGCCGACGTCGACGCCCGGACCCGCGACGAGGTGGCCGAGCTCGAGCGCGCCGGCATGGACGCGGTCATCGTCGCCGCCGGGAACATCTCCCACCTCGTGGGCGCGGGTCCGCCCGAAGTCTGAGCTTCTGAGCACCCGCTCGCTCTCGGAAAGCCGGTGGGGAAACCGCTGGCTCGCCCTCGGAGCGCTGCTCGCGGGCGCCGCTGCTCTCCGGCTGACCGGCGTTCGCTACGGCCTGCCGTTCCCGCTCCTGAACCCTGACGAGGAGAGCATCGTCCCGCGCGCGTGGCGAATCGGCCACGGCGGCGGGCTCGACCCTGGCTGGTTCGACTATCCGAGCCTGCTCATGTACGCGATGGCACCGTTCCAGCACTGGGCCGACGACCCCTCCTACCTGGGCGGCCGTCTCGTCGTCATCGCGCTCGGCCTCGCGGGCATCGCGGCCGCATGGTGGCTCGGCGGGCGCGCGTACGGGACGACGGCGGGTTTCGTTGCCGCCGCGGTCACCGCTGTCGAGGTCACGCACGTCCAGTACTCGCGGATGGCCGTGACCGACGTACCGATGACACTCGGCGTCGCGGTCGCCCTCGGACTGATGGTCACCCGGCGACTGCCGGCCGCCGGAATCGCGATCGGACTCGCCGCGAGCTTCAAGTACCCCGCCTTCACGCTGCTCGTACCGCTCCTCGTCGCGGGTTGGGGACAGTGGCGCCGCCTCGCTGTCTCCGCCGCCCTGGCACCGCTCGCCTTCCTTGCGACTAGCCCCTTCTTCGCAATCCATCTCGGAGCGGCGGTCGGAGACGTCCGGCGGGTGCAGCGCTACGGCCGGGAGGGGTGGCTCGGCTTCGAGGGCGACCACGCCACGCCGATCGCGTTCGTCGACCGTCTCTGGGAGGGGATGGGCCCGGCGCTCATCGTCGCCGTCCTCGGGCTCGCGCTGGCGCTCGCGGCACGGACGCACGCCGACCGGATCCTCATCGCGTTCGTCCTCGTCTACTTCACGACGCTCTTGCCGCTCGACGCCCACTTCGACCGGTATGTCCTTCCGCTCGTCCCCGCCCTGGGCGCCCTCGCCGGACGCGTGCGCTCACTTGCTCCCGTGACGCTGCTGCTCCTCGTGGTGCCGCTCGTCTGGTCGATCCGGGATACGCAGCCGCTCACGAGCACCGACACGAGAGTCGTCGCGTACGACTGGATGGAGGAGAACCTGACGCCGGGGGTGCTCGTCGCCGCCGATTCCTCCACCGCGGTCCCGAAGACCCTGCGGGTCATTCGTCTTGCTCTTCCCGGCCCCGGACGGCCGCCCGATCCAGAGCGCGACCTCGCCCGCCTCCGGCAGCTCGGCGTCGGATTCGTGCTCGCGACCGGTGCCGTCGCCGACCGAGTCGCGGCGGCCGGAAACCGTTACCCGCGAGACCTCCGCTTCTACGACCAGCTCGAGCGGGAGGGGAACCGGCGCTTCTACCGGTCAGGTACCGGCACACTGGCTGGACCTTGGGTCGCGGTGTACGAGCTGTAGAGGGAGTCCCTGCGTCCGGGCGCCGGCACGGATTCGCCGTGACCGGAGCGGTCTTCGTCTCGGGTGGGGTCGTGCTCGGGATGGAGATTGCGGCAAGCCGGGTTCTCGCGCCGTTCTTCGGAAACTCGCTCTTCGTCTGGGGGTCGCTGATCGGCATCGTCCTCGCCGGCCTCTCGATCGGCTACTGGGCTGGAGGCGGCCTCGCCGACCGCTGGCCCGAGCCGCGGCTCCTCGCGGCCGTCATGGGGCTCGGCGCCCTTGGCGTACTTGCGATCCCGGTGTTCGACGGCCCCGTGCTCGAGGCGATCGTCGAGTGGGATCCGGGGCCGCGCCTCAACCCGCTGCTCGCGGCCGTCGCGCTCTTCGGCGCACCCAGCATCGTGCTCGCGGGGGTCGCGCCGATCGCCGTCAGGCTGCACGCGCAGTCGCTCCAGACGCTGGGTCAGACGGCGGGGAGGCTCTTCGCGATCTCGACCGCGGGCTCGATCGCGGGAACCTTCGCAACCGCCTTCTGGCTGATCCCCGAGTTCGGCACCGACCAGCTCCTCGGGATCGCTGCCACCGCACTGTTCGTGGCTGCCGGTCTCTTCGCACTCGCCGAGCGGCTGCCGATCACTGCGGCCGTGGCCGTCGCCGGGGCGGTTCTCGCCGGCGGTTCGGCGGTGGCGCTCGCACCCGAGACCGGAGGGAGGATTGCCGAGGCGGAGGCTCGGAACTGGTCGCCTCTCTACCGTCGGGCCGGCTCGGCTCGCAGCCAGGAACCGAAGGTTGTCGCCGGGTTGACGCTCCGCTACTCGAAGGACACCCGGTACCACCGCTTGAGCGTCGCCGAGGACGCGACGAACCGATACCTCCGCTTCGACAACTCGTACCAGAGCGGGATGCCGATCGCTCGTCCGTTCGGGACCGCGTTCGAGTACGTCGACTACTTCCACCTTGCGCTCGCCTACAAGCCGGAAGCGAAGGACATCCTCTTCATCGGTCTCGGCGGCGGCTCCTCGCCCAAACGCCTCTGGCGGGACTTTCCGGACCTTCGGATCCAGGCGGTCGAGCTCGACCCGGTCGTCGTCGACGTGGCCTACCGCTTCTTCGAGCTCCCACGCGATTCCCGCCTTCAGGTCGAAGTCGACGACGGGCGTCAGTACCTGGACGACGCCGACCGGAAGTGGGACGCGATCATGATCGACGCCTTCTTCGCCGACGCGATCCCCTTCCACCTCTTCACGAGCGAGTTCATGGAGCTCGTCCGTTCCAAACTCAATCCCGGCGGCGTCGTCGTGACGAACACGATCGGCTCGATCTCCGGCGAGCAGTCGAAGCTGTTCCGCTCGGTTTACCGGACATACCGCACGGCCTTTCCGACCGTCCTCGTCCACCCGGTCCTGTTGGGCAACAGCGAGGGCGAGGACGCGCTCCGCAACCTGATGCTCGTCGCGACGGAGCAGGCGGCGCCCGACAAGGCCTTCCTGGCCGAGCGCTGGCGCGAGATCCGGGGCCGCTCGCGGGGTGCGCCGGATCTTGGCGATGCGATCCGCGACCGGCGGGAGGCACCGGTCTCGGTGGTAGGTGTCCCGACGTTGACCGACGACTATGCGCCCACGGACGCTCTTCTCCTCATCGAGTGACGGGGCTACCCTGAGCGTGGTGAGGAGAGGTTTTATTCTGGCGGCGCTCGTGCTCGTCGCCTCCGGCTGCGGGTTCGGCGACGACGGCGTGGAGGAGACGGCATCGGCGCGCGAGCAGCCTGCTGCCTGTCCCGCGGCGTGGAAGCCCGGCTGGCAGCGGCTCGCGAACCGGGTCAACGTTCCGGTCTATTGCCCGAGCTGGATGCCGAACCCGATCGACGCGGAGATCGGCGGCCAGTGGAACAGCGACGGGGTCTCGGTCTCGAAGGACAAGAGCTACCTCGCCGGCTTCCTCTGGCACGAGGCCGGAAGCGGCGACGTTCACGTCAACTTTCGCGGCTATCCGGGCAAGTCGGCCGTGCCGCGCTGCGAGGACACGCAGACCTCCGGCGGCAAGACCCGACGCTTGTCGGTCCCCTGCTTCAGCGACCCGCAGGGGACGCGCGAGGTCGGCGGCAAGGAGGTAACTGTGTACTCGGTCTCCCGAGACGCCGACCAGTGGCACGTCACGTACCTCTGGCGTGAGGACGGGGTGATCTATGCGGTCAGCGAGCACGTCGCACCGCCGTTGACGTACCGCCGCGTCCTCCAGAACCTCGACCGCATCGTCGGCGGCCTCGAGGTCATCGAACCAACGGCGTGAAGCTCACCCGCAAGGAGTTGCTTGGCGGCGCGGCCGCCGGCGCGCTCGGTGCGGCCGGAATCTACGAGCTCGTCGACAAGCTCGCGGACTCTCCGGTGCGCGCGGCGGGAGGCACCCGGCCGGCGGAGCAGCACCTCCTCGCCGAGGCGAAGCTGCTCGTGCACGACGGGATCGAGGTGATCGAGCCACCGCTCCACCACCAGGTGATCACTGCGCGCCTTGCCGTACGGCCCACCCGGGCCAAGCTCGCAGAGGCTCAGGCAGTCCTGGAACGGGCTCTGCGACGCATCGAGGACCGGCACGACGCGACTCCCGCCGGGCTCGCCGTGACGGTCGCATGGGGACTTCCGTACTTTCGCCGCTTCGTCCCGAAGCTCGCGGACGGACACCTGCCCATCGACCGGCGCGCCTCCACGAGCGCCAATCGCCCGGTGTCAGCCGCATTCGACGCAGAGAGATTTCCGAGCGATCCGAGCACGACGCTCCTCGAGCGAAACGAAGTCGCGTTTCTCCTGCGTAGCGACGACCGCGAGCATGTCGCCGACGGCGCGGAGTCGCTCTTCGCCGACACGGACGGCCTCTTCGATCTCACGAGCATCCGCAAGGGATTCCAGGGCGGCGGGTTCGCGGGTGGGCCGGGGTTGCCGAAGGCGATGGCGACCGCGGCCGGGATCCAGGGCGCCGATCTGATCCCCGACGGCGCGCAGCTCTTCCTCGGCTTCACCTCCACGCAGCGCCAGACGCAGGGGCCGTCGCGCATCGCGAACTTCGAGACACTCGGCTTCGTCGACGTCCGTGATGGCTATTTCCGTGGTGGCACGCACATGCACCTCTCGCACCTGTTCGAGAACGTCGAGGCCTGGTATCTCGACTTCGACTTCCGCCAGCGGGTGGACACGACGTTCCGGCCGGGCTTCGAGGCGCGCGAGGGCGCGCAGACGCTTCGCCAGGCGCCGGAGGACGCCGCGGGCGCCGCTGATCTTCGAGGCGATTTCCGGCGCCACGGCGCCATCGGCCACAGCGCATCGATCCAGCCCACCTCCCGGCTGCAGATGGACATCAAAGGCGCCGACGGCGAGCTCTATCCGAAGGGCAGCGCGATCCCCCAGCGGGCGGACTTCAACACGCTCGACAACCCGTTCTTCTGGACTGCCGACCCCCGACGGGACCGGCACGGAGAACAGCCCGAGGCCGGCCTGCACTTCATCACGTTCAACCCGTCGAGCGACGATTTCCGCCGCAACCGGCTCGCGATGGACGGAAGGCTTCCCGACGGCACGCGTCTCCCGCTCGCGCAGGGCTCGAGGGCGCAGGGCCTGAACTCCGTCCTCCGCACCACCCATCGCCAGAATTTCGTCGTCCCGCCGCGGGCTCGGCGCAGCTTTCCGCTCGCCGAGCTCCTCTAGCCGAAGAACGCCTTGGCCGTGTCGTACCACTCTGGGGGCACGGTCTTGAGCTCGCGAATGGCCTCCTCGAGCGAGACATCCACGATCTCGTCGCCGTGCAGGGCAGCCATTCGCCCGAATCTCCTCTCCTCGACGAGATCCGCCGCTTTGAGCCCGAACCGCGTCGCGAGGACTCGGTCGCGCGGAGTGGGGGAGCCGCCCCGCTGGACATGGCCCAGTACCGTGACGCGCGTCTCGTAGCCCGTCCGCTCCTCGATGTCGCGCGCCAGCGCCTCGCCGACGCCACCCAGACGGACATGGCCGAACTGATCCGTGCCGGACTCCTGCGTCACCGTGCGCTGCTCGCCGGATTCGTAGGTGAGCTCGTAGCCCTCGCTGACCACCACGATGGAGAAGTCCTTGCGCTCGTGCCGGCGCCGCAGCTCCTCACAGGCCGCCTCGACCGTGATCGGCTGCTCGGGGATGAGGATGGCGTCGGCGCCGCCGGCGATGCCGCTCATCACGGCGATCCAGCCCGTGTGCCGGCCCATGACCTCGACGACCATCACGCGGTTGTGCGACTCCGCCGTCGTGTGGAGGCGGTCGATCGCCTCCGTGGCGACGGAGACGGCCGTGTCGAAGCCGAACGTGTAGTCGGTGCCGGAGAGGTCGTTGTCGATCGTCTTCGGGACGCCGACGACCGGGAACTCGTGCTCGGCGTGCAGTCGAGCGGCGACGCCCAGGGTGTCCTCGCCGCCGATCGCCACGAGGGCCGTGAACCCTTCAGAGCCGGCGGCCTTCACGACCCGCTCCACGGCCCCCTCAGTCTTGTACGGGTTCGTGCGCGACGTGCCGATGATCGTTCCGCCGCGAGGCAGGAGGCCTGAGATCGCGCGGTAATCGAGCGGCTGGAAGAGTCCGTCGACCATGCCCCGCCACCCTTCGCGGACGCCGATGACCTCGTATCCGCGGTCGAGTGATCGTCGCGCGACGGCCCTGATGACCGCATTCAGCCCCGGGCAGTCGCCGCCACCCGTCAGGATTCCGATCCGGCCTGGCACGGGGCTACCCTAGAGGA
>JBKJWJ010000160.1:0-12607 GCA_046716905.1 Gaiellaceae bacterium | reverse complement strand
ATACGTGCGGAACGCCCGGAAGGCGAGCAGGGCGTAGAAGCCGAGCCCGATCACGAGCAGGATCACCGCCGGGACGCTTCGCGCCTCCGGCACGCCGGGGACGAGCGAGGGTGCCGCGAGCGCAGTTCCGCCGAGGACGAGGACTCCGGCGAGCAGCACACCTTGGAGAGCCATCAGCAGCCGGACGCCTTCGCGCCGCCGAATCCTCGGAAAGGCGGAGAGCGCGAGTATCGCGCCGCCGACCGGAAGCGTTGCGCCACCGGTCAGAGAGACGACGCCGTTGTCGCCGATCAGAATTCCCGGCGTCGCCAGGCCGTGAAGCGCGAGCAAAGCGGCCATGACGGAGAACGCGGTGCCGACGAGGACAGTCCGGCCGTCCTGTCGTCGAGCGCCGACGATTGTGAGTGCAACTGCCGCTACGGCAGCGGCGAGCGCGGTGAGCCCGACGCCTCCGAAATGGAGGTCGCCTGGGAAGGTGACCTGGTCACCCCCGAAGAAATGGCCCGCCGCCGTGGGAAAGGCCGCGAGCGCACCGCCCACGACGAGAATCGGGACGAGCCTGTCGCTTGTACTGCGCCGCATCAGCAATCAAATGATCGGAGCCCCGGAGCCTCTCGAACGTCCCCCGAACGGGTGACCGCAGTTCAGCCGGTGAGGAAGAACTTCGTCAGACGGCCGACGGTGTCGAAGCCAAGCCTTTCGTAGAGCTCCTTCGGCCAGTCGTCTTCGTCGGCCACGAGGAAGACGAGGTCGGCGCCGTCGAGCCGGGCCACTTCCGCGGCTTTGAGGACGACGGCGGTTGCGTAGCCCTTGCCTCGATGCGGCTCGAGGGTCGCAACGTCTTCCACCTGGCCGATTCCCTGCGCGACATAGAGATCCGCCCAGCTGACGATCTCGCCGTTGACCGGAATGCCGAAGAAACGGGTCTCCGCTCGTTGGCCGATGAGCACCTTGGCTTCGAGGAGCTGCTCGGCGACCTCAGGCGTCCCCCACGGGAGGGCGACGATCTCGTGAGTCCGGTTCGGGCGCAGATCGGCTTCGCTCACCTCCCTCACGGCGGAGAGATCAGCAGCCCGCTCGGGCTCGCGGCGCTGAACCATCCAGATGTGCCGCCGGCGGTTCCAGCCGAGCGACTGAAAGTCGGGCTCGAGCCTTCGCCCGATCGCCTCGTCGAACGTGAACACGGCCCTGTGTGCGAGCCCCGCTCCGCCGAGGATGCGGTCCGCATCGGCTGCCAGCTCCTGACCTCCGACACCGTCGGGAACATGCTCGACGAGGAGGTAGTTCGAGTCGTGGCGCCGTGGGAGCGACGGCTCGAGCACGCCGACGCCGAACGGCGACTCCACGTTCTGCGAGCCGGCCATCTCGATCTCCCGCTCGAACCGGTGGATGCGCTCCAAGACGTCAACCATCGACCCCGACCTCCCGCCGTTCTTCCTGAAGCCAGTGGAGGAACGTGTCGGGACCGCCGGTGCGGAACGGGTCACCGAAGCCACCTGCCTCATCGCCGAGTTCGCGGTACGCGGCTCGAGCGAAGTCCGTGATCGGCATGCCGTTGTCGAACTGCCCGAAAGCGTACCGTCGCTCCTGTTCCTCCCGCCAGCCGGCTGCGAGGACCGCGCCGCCGTAGCTCCGGAAGAGCGGCAGCGCGGCTGGGAGGTCGTCAAAGGTCAGACGCTGCGAGTACTTGGTGAGCACGGTAGGACGATCCGGGTCGTAGCCGCTGACGTGAAAGAGGCGGCACGCGAGCAGGCCGCGTTCGGGGAGGTTCCAGTGGGCGACATTCACAGCTGGGTCCGGATGCAGCTGGACGTCCTCGAAATACGCCAGGGCTCTGGGACGCGGAGTCCGTCGAGAGTCAGGAGCTCGAACGGCTCCGTAGAGGGGTCGAAACAGCCCTCGATTTCGTCAGCGAGGATCACGACGAAGGGCACCTGGGGATGGTGCTCGGCGAAAGACGGGCGAGGACGCGCGCATAGGGAAGCTCCCGCTTGGCGACCATCGTCACGAATGCGGTACGCACGCTCCTACGGTAAGGGTTGAGCGACTTCCGCCAATCGGTTCTCGATGAAATCGCGCTCGACCGGGTTGGTCGCCAAGGCCAGGGCGCGCTCGTAGGCCAGCGCGGACTCGTGTTGCCGGCCCAAGCGCCGGAGAAGATCCGCTCGAGCTGCGTGGAACAGGTGGTAGTTGCCCAGCCCCTCGATGCGCTCCATCAGGTCGAGTCCCTGTTCGGGGGTCGTTGCCATCGCGACGGAGACTGCGTGGTTCAGCTCGACGACCGGCGACGGTGCCAGCCGCAGCAGGTGCTCGTACAGTCGGACGACCGCGTGCCAGTCGGTGTCTGCCTCGGCGTGAACCGCGGCGATTGCCGCTTGAAGCTGGTAGGGGCCTGGGCGGCGAAGGCGCGCCGCCCTGTCGAGCACCCGCCGGGCCTCCGCGATGCGGCCGCGATCCCAGAGGGAACGATCCTGGTCCCCCAGGAGGATCAGCTCGCCGGCCGGGCTCGTGCGGGCTTCGCGCCGGGAGTCCTGGAAGAGCATGAGCGCAAGGAGCCCGAGCGCCTCGGCTTCGTCCGGCATGAGGACGGCGAGCAGTTTGGCAAGCCGGATCGCCTCGTCGCAGAGCTCGCGCCGCACGAGATCGTCGCCAGTCGTTGCCGCATAGCCCTCGTTGAAGACGAGGTAGAGGACGGCGAGGACGGGCTGGACCCGATTAGGAAGTTCCTCGTCCGGCGGAACCCGGAAGGGGATCCCCGCCTCCCGGATTTTTTGCTTTGCCCGCACGAGCCGCTGGGCCATCGTGGGCTCAGCGGTCAGGAAGGCGCGGGCGATCTCGCCGGTCGAGAGCCCGCCGACCTCGCGCAGGGTCAGGGCGACCCGTGCTTCGGGGGCGAGCGCCGGGTGGCAACACGTGAAGACCAGGGCGAGCCGCTCGTCCGGAATCGCGCTCACCTCGCCCTCCGCCTCGGGGAGCTCGGCGAGACGCTTGAGTAGCGCCGTTTTACGTTGGAGCGTCTGGTCACGACGGAGCCGGTCGATCGCACGGTTTCGTGCCGTCGTGACGATCCAGGCGCCGGGGTTGTCGGGCATGCCCTGGGCCGGCCAGCGCTCGAGCGCCGTCGCGAAGGCGTCCTGAACCGCGTCCTCGGCGAGGTCGAAGTCGCCGAGGACGCTGATGAGGATCGAGACAGCACGGCCCCACTCCTCCCGGAAGACGGTTGCGGTGTCGGTCAGTCCCGCTCCACGACCGGCCGGACCTCGATCGAACCGCGCTCGGCTGACGGGATCATCGCCGCGAGCTCGAGCGCCTTGTCCAGATCGGGCAGCGTGATGTCGAAGATGCCGCCGATCTGCTCCTTCGTCTCGGCGAACGGTCCGTCGGTGACGGTGATCTGGCCGTCGCGCACCCGAACCGTCTTTGCGTCCGTCGCAGCCTCGAGCTCTTTGCCGTCCATGCCCGGATCGGCCTTGCCGAGCTCTTCGAAGAGGGCGAGCCACCGCGGCATCGATTCCGTCCGCGACTTTGCCGCCTCTTCCTCGGACATGTGTGCCCACGCCTCTTGGTCGCTGTAGACCATCAGTGCGTACCGCATGTCAGCTCTCCTCCTCCGCATGGACGGGCCGAACCTCGATCGCTCCGTGCTCGGCTGCCGGAATCTCCGCGGCCAGCCGGCAGGCGTCGTCGATCGAACCGCACTCGAGGATGAAATAGCCGCCGAGCGCCTCCTTGACCTCGGCGTACGGTCCGTCCGTGACGACGGTGTCGCCGTCTCGAACGCGCACCGTGGTCGCCGCACTCGTCGTCTGCAGCTCGGCGCCGCCGACGACCTCCGCCCGCTCCGAGAACACTATGTACCGCGCGCGCGTCGCCTGTCGCTCGTCGTCGCCCAGCGACTCCCAGTTGGCTTCGTCGCCGTGGATCAGTGCCAGGTACTGCATCGGGTCTCCTTTCTACCGAGCCGCCCGCAACCGGATCAACATCGCCTCGTGGGCGAAGACCAGCTCGGGAGGCCCGAAGGGGTCGTGATGGCGGAGCTCGTCGGTGAGCGCGCGCTGCTTCGCAGTCTCGCGCTCGACCAGGTTCCTCCGAATGCGCTTCACCGTCCCTCCTTTCGTCGCTTGTACAGGAACGACGAACGAGGACGGGCGAAATCGACAGCTCTTGTCCGCGCCAGGGCGCGAAGAGTGTCGAAGCCTTACCCGGCCTCCAGCATCCTGTTGAGGAGCGTGAGCGCGCCTGCCTTGTCAAGCGGCTCGTTCAGGTTCCCGCACTTCGGCGACTGGACGCAGGACGGGCAGCCGTGGTCGCAGGGGCAGCCGTCGAGCATCCGTGCGGTGTCGCTCGCCCAGCCCTCGAAGATCTCGAAACCCCGCTCGTTGATCCCGACCCCGCCGGAGTGCCCGTCGTAGATGAAGATCGTCGGGCGGCCGGTCTGGAAGTGCAGGTTCGTCGAAAGGCCGCCGATGTCCCAGCGGTCGCACATGGCCCAGAGCGGCAGCAAGGCGATGAGCGCATGCTCGGCCGCGTGGAGCGAGCCGAGGAGCCGGGGCATCGCCTCGAGGTCTGCGAGCATCCACGGTTCCGGGCAGAACCAGACGGCTTCCGTGTCGAAGGTCGTCTCGGGAAGGTCGAGCGAGATCGTCTCGATCGTCTCACCGTCTCCGATGCGCTTCCGCTGATATGCCACGACCTGTTCGGTCACGACCACCAGGCCGAAGGAGAGGTCGAGGCCGAGCCGTTTGTCGGTTCTCAGGGGCTCGACGATCGACGTCATCGTGTCCTTCTTCGCCTGCGTGTACTCGTCGCCGGCATAGGGCTCGACAAGGGCGGCACGGTTCTCGAGGTCGAGGGTGGCGACTCGGTAGGCCTCGCCGAGGTGGAGGTAGACGGCGCCTTGGTGGACGGTGGAGTACGCGCGCTCGCGCTCGACGAGCCCGAGCAGCGACCCGGTCGACGTGTCGACGACGGTGAAGGAGTCCGGAGTCGCCGAGCGGAGCCCGAAGCGACCGGCCGGATAGTCACGACCCGCCCAGGCGAAACCCGCGCCGGTCTTGCGGAGCTCTGGGAGTTGCGCGGCGCGCACCAGCGCTTCGGGGCCGAGCGTTGGGATGTCCGCGTCGTCGAGCGGCGCCTCGAACGCCGCTGCGCGGACATGACCGTCGAGGACACGCGGATTCGTGTGATCGAGGATCGCGGCCTCGACGCGCCGGTCGAGGAGCGCCTCGGCATCGCGCATGAAGAACTGGTCGAGCGCATCCTCGGTCGCGACGAGCGCGGCGAGGCCATGCCCGCGGCGTCCTGCTCGGCCCCACTGCTGGCGCAGGCTGGCAACGGTCCCAGGAAAGCCGACGCAGATGACGGCGTCCAGCAGGCCGACGTCGATGCCGAGCTCGAGCGCGTTCGTCGCGCTGACCCCGAGCAGCTCGCCCTCGACGAGCCGCCGCTCGATGTCGCGGCGCTGGGCGGGCGTGTAGCCGGCTCGATAGGGGGACAGGCGGCTGGCGTCGCCCAGGCGCTGCGCCGTGAAGCGGTGGATGAGCTCGGCGGTCTTCCGGCTCTTCGCGAAGCACAGGGTTCGCACCCCACGCTCCACGAGCGAGGCCATCAGACGGGAGGCCTCGCCGAGGGCACTCGCTCGGAGTCCCAGCGCTTCGTCGGTGAAAGGAGGGTTCCAGAGCAGAATCGTCCGCTCGGCCTTCGCCGCGCCGTCATGCTCGATCACGGTGGCGTCCAGCCCGAGGAGTCGTTGGACGAGCTCGCCTGGGTTCGCAATCGTCGCGGAGGCGAGGAGGAACTGCGGGTCGGAGCCGTAGATCCGGGCAAGGCGGCGCAGGCGGCGGAGCACGTTGCCGACGTGAGAGCCGAAGACTCCGCGGTAGACGTGCGCCTCGTCCACCACGACGTAGCGGAGGTTGTGCAGCACGTCACCCCACCGGTCGTGGTGGGGCAGGACGCCGATGTGGAGCATGTCGGGGTTGGTGAGGATGAGGTTCGACCATTTCCGGATCTGCCAGCGGCGGCTCGATTCGGTGTCTCCGTCGTAGATCGCGGGCTTGATGCCGGGAGGCTTGAGCTCGGTGAGTGCCCGCACCTGGTCCTGTGCGAGCGCCTTCGTCGGATAGAGGTAGAGCGCGCGGTTCTTGGGCTCCCGCGCCAGGGCGTCGAGGACGGGGAGATTGAAGGCGAGGGTCTTTCCGCTGGCCGTTCCCGTTGCGACGACCAGGTGCTCGCCTCGGGCGGCGGCGTCCCAGGCGTCGGCCTGGTGGGTGAAGAGCCGGTCGATGCCTGCCTGCTCCAGTGCCGCGCGAACCTTCGGGTGGAGCTCGTCCGGGAGCGGCGCGAAACGCGGCGGGCGAGCTGGGTCGCCGCCGACGTACGCGACCTCCTCGCCCTCGAGCAAGTCTGCCCAGGGCTCGGTTGCGACGCTCATCGGCGAGCCAGTAGGGCGACGAGGTACGGGTAGTCGTCTTCACCGTGCTCCTCGAACTCCTCGATTCGGAGGCCGGCTGCAGTGAACGCGGAGAGGAACTCGCCGAGCGGAACGTGGGTGGCGCCGACCCTGGCGCGGAGCCCCTCCGGGTTGAAGACACCCGGCTCGGACTCGTCGTAGCGGCGGCCGGGGCGGTAGCCGGAGTAGAGCTCCGGAACTCCTTCGGCGGCGCGGAACCGCGAGTGCGGCCCGATGAAGCACGGGTGTCCGCCGACGTAGACGAACGGCGCTTCTGGACGCAGAACCCGAGCGGCCTCCGCCAGGAGCTCTGAAAAGTCGTCCATGTCCGTGTGCGTCCAGAGCGAAACGACCGCGTCGAAGCTAGCGTCTTCGAACGGCACCTCCGATGCGTCGGCCCGGGCCACCTCGAGGCCGCGCTCGCGAGCGCGGCGCAGCATGTCCTCCGAGGCGTCGACACCGATGACCTGCCAGCCTGCGTCTTGGAAGGCGATTGTTTTCGCTCCGGTGCCGCAGCCGATATCGAGCAGACGGCCTGGGCTGCGACCGAGCAACCGGAGTGCAGCAGCTTGGTCGGGAGAGCCCACCTCAGCGAGGAAGTCCTGGTCGTACCAGTCGGCGAGGCCGTCGTAACGGGCCATGGAGCCGATGCTAGCCTTGCCTCACCGGGGTGCCGCACGGGCGGCTGAGATCACACCCGTCGAACCTGATCCGGGTCATGCCGGCGAAGGGAGTTCCCTGAACGTTCCGCGCTGTCTCACGATCGCAGGATCCGATTCGGGCGGCGGGGCCGGAATCCAGGCCGACCTGAAGGCATTCGCGGCCGCGGGGTGTCACGGGACGAGCGCGATCGTCGCGTTGACGGCGCAGAACACGGTCGGTGTTTCGGCTGTCCACGAACTTCCGTCCGAGTTCGTCCGCGCCCAGCTCGATGCGGTCTTCGACGACATTGGGGTCGATGCGGTTAAGACCGGGATGCTCTTCTCGCGCGAGCTGATCGGGACCGTGGCGGAGTACCTCGCCGACCACCCGGTTCCGCTTGTCGTCGATCCCGTGATGGTCGCAAGCAGCGGTGCCAAGCTCCTTCAGGATGACGCGGTGGACGCCCTGGTGGGCGATTTGTTCCCTCTCGCGACAGTCGTGACACCGAATTGGCACGAAGCACAGGTCCTCGCGGGCCAGGCCCGAGGGACAGTCCCTCGGGCCAGGCGGGACCTCGCGGAGGCGATCGTCGACCGAGGCGCGCGCGCTGTCGTCGTGACTGGTGGCCACGGCGGCGAGCCGATCGACCATCTCTTCGACGGCGAGCGGCATGTCGAGATACCGGTGGCGCGGCACGACGTTCCGGCGACACACGGAGCCGGCTGCACGCATTCCGCCACGCTCGCGGCGCTCCTCGCCCGCGGGTTTCCGCTCGTGGAGGCGAGTCGCGGCGCGGCCGCCGCGGCCGCCTCCTCCGTTCGAAACGGACTGACCGAGATCGGCGAAGGGGATGGGCCCGTAGACGTACTCAACGTAGAGGAGAGGCATGGCGATTTCGCCCGGCACGACGCTGCGCGAGCTGCGCGAGCGTAAGCCGCTCGTCCACCAGATCACGAACTACGTCGTCATGAACGAGACGGCGAACGCGACCCTCGCGCTCGGCGCGCTACCGGTGATGGCGCATGCGCTCCAGGAGGTCGAGGAGATGGCCGCGCTCGCCGGAGCCCTCGTTCTGAACATCGGCACGCTGTCGGAGCATTGGATCGAGGCGATGGTGCTTGCCGGCAAGGCGGCGACCGGCCCGATCGTGCTCGACCCCGTCGGTGCGGGCGCCACGCGGTACCGCACTGACACGGCAACGCGGCTGCTCGAGGAGCTCGACATCGCCGTCGTCCGAGGCAACGCGGCCGAGCTCGCGAGGCTCGCGGGCCGGGACGCCGAGATCCGTGGCGTCGAGTCGGTCGGTGCAGCGGGATCTAGCGCCGACATTGCCCGCGAGGCGGCACGAGCATTCGGCTGCGTCGCCTCTGTCACAGGCCCGACGGACTACGTCTCCGACGGTGAGCGCGTCGTGGCGATTCACAACGGCGACGAGCTGCTCGCGACCGTCACCGGCACGGGCTGCATGTCCTCGGCGATCACGGGAGCGTTCCTCGCCGTCAAGCCGGCCGAGCCGCTCGAGGCTGCGGCTGAGGCGCTCGCCGCCCTCGGTGTCGCCGGAGAGGACGCCGCGCTGGAGGCAAAGGGACCGGGCACCTTTCACGCGAACCTCTACGACGCTCTCTACAACCTCGACCCCGGCTCGCTCGACGCGCGCGCAAACGTGGACGAATGAAGCTCCACGCCATCGTCGACGACCTGGAGACGGCCCGGGTGGCCGTCGCCGGCGGTGCCACGGTGATCCAACTCCGGCTGAAGGACGCGACGACGGACGAGCTCGTGGACCGCGGGAGCCCATTTTGTGAGCTCTGCGCCGAGGCCGGCGTCACCTTCGTCGTGAACGACGACGTCGAGGCCGCCATCCAACTTGGCGCGGACGGCGTGCACCTCGGCCGGGACGACGAAGGCCACGGACGGGCACTCGGGGCAGGGCTCATCATCGGCCGCTCGGCTGCGAACCCCGTCGACGCGCGGGAAGCCCAGCGAAACAGAGCCTCCTACGTCGGGGCCGGGCCTGTCTGGGCCACGCCGAGCAAGCCCGACGCGGACCCGCCGATCGGCCTGGACGGACTCAAGGCGGTCTGCCGGGCAGTGTCCATTCCCGTCGTTGCCGTCGGGGGGGTCGACGCCGAGAACGCACGCCTCTGCATCGAAGCCGGCGCAGCCGGAGTCGCCGTGATCCGCGCGGCACGCGACGCGGCGAAGGTGAATGCTTCTCTCTGAGCTGGGCGAGCTCGGCTTCCTCGCGGAGCTCGAGCGGCGGGGCCTCGCTCACGCCATCGAGCACGACGCCGCGGTCGTCGAGGGGATCGTCGTCACCCAGGACGCGCTCGTGGAGGACGTCCATTTCCGTCTCGACTGGATCACGTTCCGCGAGCTCGGCTTCCGGGCCGCCGCAGTGAACCTCAGCGACCTTGCCGCTTCCGGCGCCGCCCCTTCCGGGCTCGTCGTGACGCTCGGTGCCCCCGAAGACACGAACGTCGAGGATCTGCTGGAGCTCTACGAGGGCATCGCCGAGGCCGGCGTGCCCGTCGTCGGCGGGGATACGACCCGAGCCGACAAGCTCATCCTGTCCGTGACTGCACTGGGCCGGTCGGATCGCGTCCCGGGTCGTGGTGGAGCCAGAGCCGGCGACCTCCTGGTCGTGACCGGGCCGCTCGGCGCCGCCAGTGCCGCCTTCCGGGAGGGTCGCTTTGTCCGGCCGCCCATCCGCATCGAGGAAGGGCGGCAACTCGCAGCCACGGCCCACGCGCTGCTCGACATCTCTGACGGGCTCGGCCGGGATGCGGGCCATATCGCGGCTCGCTCATTCGTGCGCTGCGTCATCGAGCTCGATCGCGTGCCGCTCGGGTCCGGGGCCACCATGGACGACCTCGGTTTCGGCGAGGACTTCGAGCTACTGGCCGCCATGCCGGAGGCCGCGTTCCACGTCGTCGGGCGCTGCGAAGAGGGGGAGGGGGTGGAGCTCCTCCGCGACGGCAGGCCCTACGCGCTGACGGGCTGGGATCACTTCCGGCGCTGAAAACCGCCTAGCGCCAGCCGACGTACCGTGCTAACGGTTCACTGTGGCCCTGTTCCTCCTGAAACGAGTTGTCTGGATGATCGTGATGTTCCTGGCCGTCTCCGTGGTCACGTTCATCATCTTCTTCGTCATCCCGTCCGAGGACGACCAGGCGAGCCTCGGGCGCGGAGGCGGCGACGTCGACGTCCGGACGACGATCAAGATCGACGGGCCCATCTACGAGGAGTACCTCGAGTTCCTCGCGAGGATCGTCACCCGGGGCTCGCTCGGCGATTCGTGGGTCCTGCGGGGCCAGGAAGTGAACGACATCCTGGTCACCGCGGCACCCGTGACTGCGTCGCTCGTCGTCGGAGGAGCGCTGCTCTGGATGCTGCTGGCGATCCCGATCGGGCTCCTGGCGGCGCTTCGCCCGCGTAGTCCTGTCAGCAGGCTCACGACCGTCTTCGTCCTGATCGGGGTCTCGGCGCATCCGCTGTGGATCGGCCTCATGCTCTCCTACCTGGTCGGCGCCAGGCTCGGCCTGACGCCCACGGGCGGCTACTGCGAAGTCTTCAGCCCCGCGACGAACTGCGGTGGGCCCGCCCAGTGGGCGTATCACCTGATCCTCCCGTGGTTCACGTTCGCGTTCATGTACGCGGCGATCTACATGCGGATGATCCGGGCGAGCGCGCTCGAGACGCTGAACGAGGACTACGTCAGAACCGCTCGGGCGAAAGGCGCGCCCGAGTGGCTCGTCATCCGGTCGCACGTCCTACGGAACGCGATGCTGCCCGTGGTGACCATGCTCGGCATGGACATCGCCGTCTCTCTCAGCGCGACCCTCTTCGTCGAGTCGGCGTACGGCCTCCCCGGCCTGGGGCGGTTGTTCGCAACGAGCCTTGCACGGCGCGACTTCCCGGTTCTCCTCGGCATCACGGTCTACACGACGTTCGTCGTTATCGTCGTCAACTTCCTCATCGACGTCATCTACGGCCTGCTCGACCCGCGTGCGCGCGCCGACCAGCGCCCCGAGGCTGAGCTGGTTCGGGAAGACCGGCGCGAGCCGGTTCCGGATCCGGCTACTCAGCCAGCCACGTAGCCCACGCCCGCTCGTAGTGAGCGGATGAGCGGGCGCCGACGACGGTCTCGCGCGCCTCGCCATTGGAGAAGAGGATCGCGGTCGGCAGCGCGAGGACGCTGTAACGCGAGGCGGCCACCGGGTTCTGGTCGACGTTCAGCTTCGCGAACTCGACCCGCCCGGCCGCCTGCTCCTCGAGCTGGACGAGGACAGGCTCGACCGCGTGACACGGGCCGCACCATGGAGCCCAGAAGTCCACGACGACCGGGTGGCCGGCGCCGAGGACGTCCTGCTCGAACGTCGCGTCCGTGATCTCGCGCATCCAGCCGCAGCGTAGTTAGAAGCGACCGAGCGCGGCGGCGAGCCGAAGCGCCGGCACCTTCCAGATCGCCTCGAGGACGATCGACCTGCTCATCTTGGAACCCCCGACCTCGCGGTCGGCGAAGACGATCGGCACCTCGACGACGCGAAAGTCCTTCCTCAAGGCGCGATAGGTGGTCTCGATCTGGAACGCGTAGCCCCTCGAGCGGATCGCGTCGAGGTCGATCGTCTCGAGCACGGCACGGCGATAGCACTTGAAGCCGCCGGTCAGGTCGCGGACCCGGAGTCCGAGCAGGATCTGCGCATAGAGAGAGCCTCCTCGCGAGATCACCCGTCGCAGCAGGCCCCAGTTCCTCGTCCCGCCGCCCGTGACGTAGCGGGAGCCGAGGACGAGGTCCGCATCGACCGCCGCCGCAGCCAGGCGTGGGACGTCTGCCGGGTCGTGGGAGAAATCGCAGTCCATCTCGAAGACGAGGTCGGCGCCGAGGTCGAGTGCCCGGCGAAACCCGTCCAGGTAGGCCGGGCCGAGCCCTTCCTTCCGAGAGCGATGGAGCACGTCGACGTCCTCGCGTTCCGCCGCCAGACGGTCGGCGATCTCCCCGGTACCGTCGGGAGAGTTGTCGACGATCACGAGAATCCGGGCGTCATCGGGCAGCACGCGGCCGAGCGCCGAGACCATCGCATAGAGGATCTCGCGCACCATGTAGGTCGGAAGGCAGACCACCAGCACGTCCATATGATCGTGGCGTGGCCGCGACGCTGCCCCGGAACGCGCAGGTGGCCGAGCAGTTCGACCTGCTCGCCGACCTCCTCGAGCTCGAGGGGGAGGAGCAATTTCGCGTCCTCGCGTACCGAAGGGCAGCCGACCAGATCCGGTCTGCCGCCGGCCCGATCGCGGAGCTTGCGCTCGCAGGCGAGGCGAAAAACCTGCCGGGGATCGGCAAGACGATCGAGTCCAAGATCGTCCAGATCGCCGAGTCGGGGGAGATCGAGGCGCTCACGAAGCGGAAGGAGCGAGTCCCGAGCGGGGTTGCCGAGTTCCTCCGCCTTCCGGCCCTCGGCCCGAAGACCGCCCGCCGCATCTGGCAGGAGCTCGGGATCACGACGCTGGAAG
>JBKJWJ010000159.1:0-4473 GCA_046716905.1 Gaiellaceae bacterium | reverse complement strand
AGCATCCCCCCGGGATGGGGTGCTCGTCGCGCGACCCCTCCGTGCGGACGAACGGGCCGGCAAGGGCGCGCTGAACCGAGCGCGGAAACCTCCGGAGGCTAGCTCTGGGTGAGGAAGGCGACGAGGTCGCCTACCTGCTCGTCGGAGAGCTGATCGAACCAGGGCATGCTCCCCTCCTGATAGCCCTCGGCCACCTCGGCGTTCGGCTCCACGATCGCGCGCTGAACGTATTCCAGGTCCTTGCCCTCGATGGACTCATTCAGGTTAGGGCCGACTGCTGCGTCCGACCCCGCCGGGTCGAACGTGTGGCAGCTGCCGCACCCTGACGAGCCGTAGACGGTCTTGCCGGCGGCTGCGTCGCCAGCTGGGCGTTTCGCCTCCGTCGTCGCTGGAGGTGTGGTTTGACCGGTCGCGTTCGTCTCGCCGGTCTCGCTGCCGCCGTTCGACTCCGTCGCATGCGTCTCGCCGGCGGCCTCGGCGTGATCCTCTTTCGCGAACACGACGACGGCGCCGAGCATTCCGACCATCAGGAGAGCCGTCAGGACGAGGAAGAGGCCTAGGCCCTTCCGGCCCGGGAAATCGGGCCGGTACCGGGGGATCAGCAGGGCGGCGACGAGCGAGAAGACGATGAAGACGGCCGCCGTACCGGCAAGCCCGAGCTTCTGGTCGGTCGTCAGCCCGAGGAGCACGAGCGGAAACTACCGCAGCCACCAGGACGCTTTGCCGGGAACCTCACCTCACCGCCGCGAAAGAACGAAGTGGGCGCACCTGGGATCGAACCAGGGACCTCCCGCGTGTGAAGCGGGCGCTCTCCCGCTGAGCTATGCGCCCCGGGCGGGCAACAGTAGCGCGTCGGTAGCACGCTCAGAGTCAACCGCGTCGAGCTCACCCTGCCGGACGCCTAGGCCCTTAGCGCGGCGCGGCGCCGAGGATCGCGGCGAGGGAAGCGACCTCGAGGAAGACCTGGCGGAGCTCGTCGACGCCGCGCTCCTTCCGCAGAAACGCGTTGGCACCGGCCGCGACCGCCTCCTCCGCTCCGACTGCGGTTTCGGTTCCCGTCAGGATCAGGATCTGGACGGGCAGGCCGACTTCGCGGATCCGCCGCGTGGCTTCGAGGCCGTCCATGACCGGCATCTTCAAGTCCATGAGAAGCACGTCCGGCTGGAGCTCTTCGACGAGCTCGACGGCCTCCGCGCCGTTTGCGGCGATCCCCACCACGTCGACGCGCTCGTCTTCCGAGAGGACGCTCATGAGCGCCTCGGCGAAGAGTCGCTGGTCGTCCGCGAGGAGAACTCGAATCGCCCCCTGGGATGGCGGCTGGGAGGCCATGCCACGACTCTAACCCGCCCGCGCCGAGTGCCAAGTCCAGAAATACACGGCTTCCTATCCGGAAGGGGAGGCGCCGAAGTCTTGGCAACCGTGCGCGCCTGACCGGTAAAATACGTTGAACCCTTGTAATCCGACGAAATTCCTCTATAGCCATTAGGAGTCCTACTGCGGCCATGGACATTACGAACACACACGGTCCCCTCGAGGCGGTCGTGCTCGATCCTCACCCGATCTGGCTCGACGCTGTCGAGATCGTGCTCGCTCGTATCGGTGCCACCGTCGTCGAGAAGACGTCGTCGGGCCGTGCGGCGCTCGCGGCGATCGAGCGCGCGCAACCGCGGCTACTGACGCTCGAGCTCGATGCGGCACCCGGCGAGCCGGATGGCTTCGACGTCATGCGCCGGGCGAACACCCTTGCGCCAGGGCTGCGCGCAATCGTGCTCTCTGCGCACCACGACACAGCGCACATCGATGCGGCCCTCTCGGCCGGGGCGGCGGCCTACGTCGTGAAGACGGCTCATCCCGATGACGTGGCCTCGGCGGTGCGTCAGGCGTTCGACCACTCCGTCTACCTGGCCGGCGGACCGCGTCCGGTCGGGGGACCTCCCGCGACCGCGAGGCCCCCCGCTTCGGAATCCCCCGGAGGTCTTACCCGCCGCGAACTGGAGATCCTGCGCCTCGTCGCCGAGGGCCATTCCAATTCACAGCTCGCCCGCATGCTCTGGGTGACCGAGCAGACGGTCAAGTTCCACCTGTCGAACGTCTATCGCAAGCTCGAGGTGTCGAACCGCACGGAGGCAAGCCGCTGGGCCCAGGTGAACGGCTTGCTGTCACACGACTCTCCAGAGTCGACCGTCCCGGCCTAGAGGGTCCCCGGCTACCATCCGCCCTGCCCGGCCGCGCTAGGTGGGGAGCTAGCGGTTCCCTGAACCCGCAATCCGCTCCAGCGGGGCTGAATTCCCTCCCGAGGGGGTCGCGTCCGAGACACGGGCTTCGGGTGCAAGTGTTGACGGCCAGGTCCCGCGCACTGGGAGCCTCCGAACCGCGTCAGATCCGGGAGGAAGCAGCGCTAAGGAGCTTCTCCCAGGTGCCGCGGATCGCCTGGCCCGAGCGAGCGCCCGCTGCACCGGCTCGAACTCACTTTCAACGGAGGGTGCGCGTGCCGGGCATTTTGTGCTCGTTTCGCGTTCCCGAAGCCGGGCAGCGCTTCGCGCTGCGCGGCGCGTCCGGGCAACGCTAAACCGGGTTTGGCTCGGAGGTCCGAGCGTAACGGGCAAAGCCGGTTCCGCGAGATTGTCTGATCTAATCGAGGAGACTCGGTTTGGCTGCCCTCTACCGCAAATACCGTCCGCAGGACTTCGACGAGGTCGTCGGCCAGGAGGCCGTCGTCCGGACTCTGCGCAATGCGATCGAGGCGGGCACGGTACGGCAGGCGTACCTCTTCGCCGGACCGCGAGGAACCGGCAAGACCTCTCTCGCGCGGATCCTCGCAAAGGCGCTGAACTGCGCACAGGGGCCGACGACGACGCCGGACCGGACGTGCGGATCCTGTGTCGGAATCGCCGGCGGCAACTCGCTCGACGTGATCGAGATGGATGCCGCTTCGCAACGCGGGATCGACGACATCCGCGAGATCCGGGACCGGGTCGTCCTGCAGCCCGTCGAGGGCCGCTACAAGGTCTACATCCTCGACGAGGCGCACCAGCTCACCGATGCGGCCTTCAACGCGCTGCTGAAGCTGATCGAGGAGCCTCCACCCCATCTCGTCTTCGTGTTCTGCACGACGGACGTCTCCAAGATGCTTCCGACCGTCCGTTCGCGCTGTCAGACGTTTGTCTTCTCTCGTCCCCGTCTCACCGATCTCATCCGGGTTCTCTCCCGGGTCGCCGAAGGTGAGGGAATCGAGGCGCCCGAGGCCGCGCTCTCCCTGGTCGCACGGAGCGCTCGCGGAAGCTTCCGAGACGCCGTCTCGACGCTCGACCAGCTCGCCGCCGCGACAGGCGGGGCAGTGACCGTCCAGTCGGTCCTCCAGCTCCTTGGAGCCGTCGAGGAGGAGGCGCTCTTTCGCATCTGCGACCTCGTCGTCGACCGCGACGCGGCGGGCGCGCTCCAGTTCCTCGAGGATCTCGCCGAGCAGGGACAGGATCTCGGCCGCCTCGTCACCGACCTGCTCGAGCACCTGCGCCCCCTGCTGCTCGTCCAGCACATGGGCGAGGTCCCGGATTCCCTTCCGGTGACCGACGAGACACGCGAGCGGCTGCGGGCGCAAGCGAATCAACTGTCCGAGCCGACGGTGATCCGGCTCTGCGACCTGCTTGCGGTCGCCGTGGACGACATGCGACAGGGAGGCGATCCCCGGCTCCCGCTCGAGCTAGCGCTGATCAAGGTCACCCGGCCGGGCGCCGACCTCGACCGCGAGACGCTCGCTTTCAGGCTCGAGCAGCTGGAGCAGCGAGGGCCGACGACAGTCGCGCACACCGAGCCGTCGCCCAATGACGGACCGACCGAGGCTCCTACCCGGCAGGCCGAGGTGCCCGCGGCACCGCCGCTCGAGCTCGACCAGCTCCAGGCGGCGTGGCAGCGCTCTGTGATCCCGGCCGTCGAGGAGCGCTCGGTGCCGACGGCGTCCGTCCTCCGCGAGGCACACCCGGCGGGCATCGCGGGCGACACCCTGACCGTCGAGTTTCCCGCCGCGGCGTCGTTCCACCGGCAGCTCGCCGAGGAGCCCAAGAACGCAACGCTTCTGGTCGACGCGCTCTACGAGGTCACGGGCCGCAAGTTCGCGCTCGAGTTCGAGGTCGGCGAGAACGGGGAAACCGAGGTCGAGGAGCGCCAGCTGAGCGAGGAGGAGCTCGTGGAGGATTTCAAGCAGAGGTTCGATGCACGGGAGGTGACGCCGGAGTGAGCGGGCCGGGCGGCATGGACATCAACAAGATGATGCAGCAGGTTCAACAGATGCAGGCCGAGATGGCCAAGGTTCAGGAGGAGCTCGCGACGCAGACGGTCGGCGCCTCGGCCGGAGGCGGCGCGGTCAAGGTGACGGCGAACGGGGCCGGGGAGATCGAGAAGATGGAGATCGCACCCGAGGCGATCTTTCGGGAAGACCCTGAGCTGCTGGCCGACATGATCGTGGGCGCCGTGAAG
>JBKJWJ010000158.1:0-6438 GCA_046716905.1 Gaiellaceae bacterium | reverse complement strand
TCTTCTTAGGGCCTCGGCGGAACCGGCTTCGCCGGTTCCGCCCAGTTGACTACCGTCCTTCGCGTCCGCATTCAGGCCCGGCAGCCGCGCCGCGCGTCGCGTCAGCGGCGCCCGGCTTCCGAAAGGTCGGAGAAAGTCGCAAGACTTTCCCCCGAGGGCTCGCTAGGCCAAGGGGCCGATTGCGCGGCCGCCGGTGCCGGTGGCCGCGCCGCCGTTCGGGTCGGACGGGGAGGAGGCCGCAACGACCTCGGCCTTCCCGCCCTCCTTCGCCTGGTAGAGGGCGTCGTCCGAGCGCTTGAAGAAGGTCGCGCCGTCGTCCTCCGGTCGTAGGTCTGCCGCGCCGGCGGAGAGACTGAGGCGGCCGATGTCTCCGATCGGGCGCGAGGCGACGGCCTGCTGCATCCGTCGTGAGAGCTGCTCCGCGTCGGCGAGGGTGGACTCCGGCAGGATGATCCCGAACTCGTCGCCGCCGACCCGGCAGGCGATGTCCGCCGAGCGGACGACCGAGCGCACCCGCTCGGCCACCTCGGCGAGCACGGAGTCGCCGGCCAGGTGCCCGATGCGGTCGTTGATCGCCTTGAAGTCGTCGAGGTCGAACACGACAAGGGCGAGCCGCCGCCCGTAGCGGTGCGCTCGAGCGACTTCTCGCCCGAGCGTCTCGTGGAAGAACCGGCGGTTGTGAAGCCCGGTCAGCGCGTCGAGGTCTGCGAGCTGGCGTGCTTCCCGGAAGCGGCGCGCGTTGTCGATCGCCGGGCCGGCGCGCTCTGCGAGCTCCTCGAGGGTCTGGCGATCGGGGTCGGCGAACGCGTGGGCCGCCGAACGGCTGAAGACGGACATGAAGCCCGCCGGCCCGCTCTCACCGGGGATCGGAACTGCGAGCCCATGCCGGATCAGCTCGCCGTCGTCGATCTCGGCGCCGACCGGGTACTCGTAGGAGATCGCCATCGAGCGGGCCTCGCGGCCGTCGGGCGGCCCTGCGACCGCCTGGCGCTCAGCCTCTTCCGCCGAAAGGCCCACGGTCGCAACGATCGGCTTTTCGCCCATGGGGCCGGGCAGGGTCACGAGGGCGGCGTCGACACCATGAATCGCGCCGGCCGCCTCCAGCACGCGGGTCAGAACCTCGTCGAGGTCGATCGAGCCGCCGAGCTCGCCGATGATCCGGCCGCGGCGCTCGTCCTCGCTCGTGCGGTCGAATGCCGTGTGCAGCTCCTTCACCATGCCGTCCATGCGGGTCGACAGCTCCTGCATGACGCGCTCGAAGCGTTGGTCGGCCGCCCGCCGCTCACGCAGCAGGATGGCGAGGAAGACGAGTGCGAGCAGGGCAAGCACACCTCCGAAAATGGCCCAGCCGAGGGCGTCGCTCACGAGCGCACGCCCGTTTGAGTCGTTTTTTCTGTTCCCATCCCTCTCTCAGGCCGCCGCACTTGCCTGATCCCGGCCTACGCTCACTGTAATTGCCTTTGGGCGATCACGCTATGGGCTGAAACGAAGAAACCCTCCGGACGGATAGGGGCGGTTTTCGCCCATTTCATGCGTTTGACGACCCCCTCAGGCTTGCTACCATGCCCCGGCTGGTTGGCAGGGGCTCCATGCCCGGCCAACCTTTGTCCTGTCAGGAAGTCCTCAGAGGGAGTCAGTGCCCACCGTCAATCAGCTTGTGCGCAAGGGTCGGGTCAAGCCCAAGTCCAAGACCAAGACCCCTGCTCTTCGCGGCGCGCCGCAGAAGCGAGGCGTGTGCACACGCGTGTACACGACCACGCCCAAGAAGCCGAACTCGGCTCTGCGCAAGGTCGCCCGCGTCCGGCTGACGAACGGAATGGAAGTCACGACCTACATTCCCGGTGAGGGACACAACCTGCAGGAGCACTCCGTCGTCCTGATCCGCGGCGGCCGAGTGAAGGACCTCCCGGGCATCCGGTACAAGGTCATCCGCGCGGCCCTCGACACGGCCGGCGTCTCCGACCGCAAGCAAGGGCGGTCGAAGTACGGCGCCAAGAAGGGGAGCTAATGCCCCGCCGTGCCGAAGTGCCCGTCCGGCCGCTTTCGCCTGACCCTGTCTACAGCTCGCCCCTCGTCGCCCAGGTGATCAACAAGGTCATGAACGACGGGAAGAAGGGCATCGCTGAGAAGATCGTCTACGACGCGCTCGCGATCGCAGCCGAGCGCTCCGGCAAGCCGCCCGTCGAGGTGCTCGAGGCTGCGGTCAAGTCGGTCACGCCGGTGCTCGAGACCCGCTCGCGCCGGGTCGGCGGCGCTAACTATCAGGTGCCCATCGAGGTTCCGGCGCGCCGCGCCCGCACGCTCGCGATCCGCTGGATCGTGACCTTCGCGCGCGACCGGCGCGAGAAGGGCATGGCGGCAAAGCTTGCCGGCGAGATCCTCGACGCGCTCGAGCAGCAGGGCGGCGCCTTCAAGCGCAAGGACGACCTCTACCGAATGGCGCAGGCCAACAAGGCCTTCGCGCATTACAGGTGGTAAGCATGGCCGCGCCGGCAACCAAGGCCCCCGCAGGGCTCGAGAAGACCCGGAACATCGGGATCATGGCCCACATCGACGCGGGCAAGACGACGACGACCGAGCGGATCCTCTACTACACCGGCCGGATCCATAAAACGGGCGAGGTGCACGAGGGCGCCGCGACGATGGACTGGATGGCCCAGGAGCAGGAGCGGGGCATCACGATCACGTCGGCTGCGACGACGGCGTTTTGGCGCGATTTTCGTATCAACATCATCGATACGCCCGGGCACGTGGACTTCACCGTCGAGGTGGAGCGGAGCCTGCGCGTGCTCGACGGTGCGATCGCCGTGTTCGACGGTGTCGCCGGTGTCGAGCCGCAGTCGGAGACCGTCTGGCGCCAGGCCGACCGCTATGAGGTTCCGCGCATTGCCTTCATCAACAAGATGGATCGCACGGGCGCGGACTTCTTCGCCTCGGTTCAGTCCATCGTCGACCGCCTCGGAGCCCAACCGGTGCCGGTGCAGCTCCCGATCGGCCAGGAGGAGCACTTCCGCGGCATCGTCGACCTGATCGAGATGCGCGCCGTGATCTGGAACGACGACCTCGGCACGAACATGGAGATCACCGAGATTCCCGCCGAGCTCGTGGAGCAGGCGAACGAGTACCACCATCAGCTGGTCGACTCGGTCGCAGACCACGACGAGGAGCTGATGCAGGCCTATCTCGAGGACGAGAGCGTCGTCACCCCCGAGATGCTCCGTCGCGCCCTCCGGGCGGCGACGCTCGACACGTCGGTCACACCGGTCTTGCTCGGGTCGGCCTTCAAGAACAAGGGCGTCCAGCCCCTCCTCGACGGCGTCATCGACTTCCTGCCCAGCCCGCTCGACGTGCCGCCCATCCACGGGCTCGATCCGCGTACCGAGCACGAGCTCTTTCGCCGCCCGGCACTGGACGAGCCGTTCTCGGCGCTCGCCTTCAAGGTCATGTCCGACCCGTTCGTCGGGAAGCTGACCTACATCCGGGTCTACTCGGGCCAGGTCAAGTCCGGCGACCGCGTCATCAACACGTCGAACAACAAAACCGAGCGGATCGGCCGCATCCTCCAAATGCATGCGAACCACCGGGAGGAGCGCCAGACGATCGGCGCCGGCGAGATCGCAGCCATCGTCGGGCTGAAGCAGACGACGACGGGCGAGACGCTCGCAATCGATACCGCCCCGATCCTGCTCGAGTCGATGACCTTCCCCGACCCGGTGATCTCGGTTGCCGTCGAGCCGAAGACGAAGGGCGACCAGGACAAGCTTGCGACCGCACTCCAGCGACTCGCGGAGGAGGATCCGACGTTCCGCGTCCGCTCCGACGACGAGACCGGGCAGACGCTCATCGCCGGGATGGGCGAGTTGCACCTCGAGATCATCGTCGACCGCCTGACGCGCGAGTTCAACGTCGACGCGAACGTGGGCCGGCCGCAGGTCGCCTATCGCGAGACGGTCACGAACGCCGTCCAGAAGATTCAGGGCCGGTTCGTCCGGCAGACCGGCGGACGAGGCCAGTACGGCCACGCCGTCATCAACCTCGAGCCCTCTGAGCCTGGGGAGGGATACGAGTTCCTCGACAAGATCGTGGGCGGCAAGATCCCGCGCGAGTACATCCCCGCCGTCGACCTCGGGATCCAGGAGGCGATGGAGTCGGGAATCCTGGCCGGCTACCCGGTCGTGGACCTTCGCGTCGAGCTCGTCGACGGCTCCTACCACGACGTCGACTCGAGCGAGATGGCCTTCAAGATCGCCGGCTCCATGGCCTTCAAGGAGGCGATGAAGCGGGCGAAACCCAAGCTTCTCGAGCCGGTGATGGCCGTCGAGGTCGTGACACCCGAGGACTACCTCGGCGACGTCATGGGCGACCTGAACTCACGGCGCGGCCGGATCGAGAATCTCGAGCCTCGAGGCAACGCGCAGGTCATCAAGGCCCGCGTTCCGCTCGCCGCCATGTTCGGCTACGCAACCGACCTGCGCTCGACGACGCAGGGACGGGCGACATTCACCATGCAATTCGAGCGATATGAGGAAGTTCCTCAGTCGATCGCGAGCGAGATCGTCGACTCGCCAAGTTAACGAAGGGAAAGGAAGTAATGGCCAAGCAGAAGTTCGAGCGCACGAAGCCGCACGTCAACGTCGGCACGATCGGTCATATCGACCACGGGAAGACGACCCTCACGGCTGCGATCACCAAGGTCCTCGCCGACCAGGGCGGCGCGACCGCCAGGTCGTTCGAGTCGATCGACAACGCGCCCGAGGAGCGGCAGCGCGGCATCACGATCAACACGTCACACGTCGAGTACGAGACGGAGAAGCGCCATTACGCGCACGTCGACTGCCCCGGCCACGCCGACTACATCAAGAACATGATCACGGGCGCCGCGCAGATGGACGGCGCGATCCTGGTCGTGTCGGCAGCTGACGGGCCGATGCCTCAGACGCGCGAGCACATCCTCCTGGCCCGCCAGGTCGAGGTGCCGTCGATCGTCGTCTTCCTGAACAAGGCCGACATGGTCGACGACCCCGAGCTGCTCGAGCTCGTGGAGATGGAAGTGCGCGAGCTGCTCTCCGCCTACGAGTTCCCGGGTGACGAGATCCCCGTCATCGCCGGCTCGGCGCTGAAGGCGCTCGAGGGCGACGAGGAGTGGACGCCCAAGATCCTCGAGCTGATGGAAGCCGTCGACTCCTACATCCCGGAGCCCGTCCGTGACACGGACAAGCCGTTCCTGATGCCGATCGAGGACGTCTTCACGATCACCGGCCGCGGCACCGTCGTCACCGGCCGGATCGAGCAGGGCCAGATCAACTCAGGGGAAGAGGTCGAGATCATCGGAATCAAGGACGAGGTCCAGAAGACGATCGTCACGGGTCTCGAGATGTTCAACAAGACGCTCGACTTCGCCCAGGCGGGCGACAACGCGGGCGTCCTCCTGCGCGGAACCAAGCGCGAGGAGGTCGAGCGCGGACAGGTCGTCGCGAAGCCGAAGTCGATCACGCCGCACACGCACTTCCTCGCCGAGGTCTACGTTCTGTCCAAGGAGGAGGGTGGCCGCCACACGCCGTTCTTCGACGGCTACCGGCCGCAGTTCTACTTCCGCACGACGGACGTGACCGGCGCGATCAAGCTCCCGGAGGGCCAGGAGATGGTCATGCCGGGCGACAATACGAACATGGAGATCGAGCTGGGCCAGCCGATCGCGATGGATCAGGGTCTCCGGTTCGCAATCCGTGAAGGCGGCCGCACCGTGGGTGCGGGCGTCGTCACCGAGATCAAGCAGTAGACGCTACGCGTCCTCGTTACGTAAACGTCCGAGAAAACGAAGGGAACGGTTAGAACAAGGTGGCGCAGTCGAAAATCCGAATCCGCCTGAAGGGGTACGACCATCAGGCCCTGGACCGCTCGGCGGCGTCGATCGTCGAGACGGCGACGCGCACCGGCGCAACCATCACGGGGCCTGTGCCGCTGCCGACGGAGAAGAACGTCTACACCGTGATCCGCAGCCCGTTCAAGGACAAGGACTCGCGGGAGCACTTCGAGATCCGGACGCACAAGCGGTTGATCGACATCCACAGCCCCACCCCGAAGACGGTCGACTCGCTGATGCGGCTCGACCTGCCGGCCGGGGTCGACATCGAGATCAAGCTCTGACGCAATGAAAGGAATCGTCGGCAGAAAACTGGGGATGACGCAGATCTTCGACGAGGAGACCGGCAGCGTCACGCCCGTGACCGTCATCCAGGCGGGGCCGTGCCCCGTCGTCTCCGTGCGGACCGAGGATGCCGACGGCTACGACGCCGTTCAACTCGCCTTCGACGAGGTGCCCGAGAAGAAGCTTTCGAAGCCTCGCCTGGGCGTCCTCAAGAAAGCCGGCGTCGCTCCGCACCGGCGGCTGCTCGAGATCCGCGGCCCCCATGAGCTCACCCCCGGTGAGACCGTCAC
>JBKJWJ010000157.1:0-2883 GCA_046716905.1 Gaiellaceae bacterium | reverse complement strand
TTCCTCTCCTCTTCGTCTCGTTCTTCCTCTACGTCGAGCGAGGGGCGCCCCGGCGGATGATCTACGCCGCCGTCGCTCTTGCCGTCGGCGGTCTCACCCTCGCGGTGCCACTGGCCTCGCTCGCGGTGGATCCGTTCTCCTTCGACTCCACGACGCTCTCCGCCGTGGCCGATCTCGGCCGCCGCCTCGCGCTCGGAGATGCGGCTGCCCTGTTTGCAACCGGCGGCCTCGCCGCTGCGCTGCTGGCGGCGGCTCTCCCGCTCAGGCGGTTCGCCGTTCCGGTCGCGGCGCTCTCCATCGTGCTGGCCTTCGCCGTCGGCGTCGCCGCGTACTCGGGCGACCGTCGCATGACCCGGCGGGCGCTCGACTCCCTCACGGCCGTGAATCCCGACTGGCTGGATCGACTCGGCCTACCGGACGCGGATGTTCTGATCCTCCCGGGCAGCTCGCTCCACGCGGGCTGGAACCTCGAGGCGTGGAACCGAAACGTGGGCCGCACACTCCACCTGGACGCCGTCCACGTGGATCCCCTTCCGTACACCGAGGTGGGGCTCAGGCCGGACGGGTCGGTTGCCGAGGCCGGCGGCGAGCCGGTTCGGAGCAGACACCTCGTCGTCAGCGAGGTTGCAAGCCAGATCGAGCTCAACGGCGAGCGGCTCGCAAGCCCAGTCCCTGGGTTGACGCTGTACCGGACCGATGGAGCACTCAGGCTACGGTCGTACGCCGAGGGGCTCTACGCGGACCGGTGGGCCCGCGCGGTGCTGAGCTACCGGGCCTGGCCCGCGGGAGGCTCCGCAGGCTGGTACCGCGTCCGGCTGGAGTTGCCGGCGGGGAGGACGCCCCGCGAGGTCGACTTCAAGGCCGGCTCGTTCCGCCATCGTGCGCAACTCAACGCCGAGTCGCCCCTCGAGCTCCGAATTCCCGTTTCCGGACGGCCGCTTCCGCGCCTCGAGATCCGAATCGAGCGGGCCGACCTGATCGGTGAGAAAACCGGACGTGCCCGCCTTGTCGGAGCCCGCGTCACGCGGCTCGATTTCCTCCCAAAACCCGGTTCAAGAAACGGATGAAAACTGCCGATAGCTCACCTGAGGGATCACCATGACTGCGGCCTTTTCAATCGACACCCTGCTCGAGCAGATGGTGGCGCACAACGCCTCCGATCTGCACGTGACCGTCGGATCGAAGCCGGTCCTCCGGCTACGTGGCCATCTCCATCGCCTCGAGGAGCTCCCGGTGCTGTCCGCAGAGGACACACGGGATCTCCTGTACCGAATCACGTCGACGGAACAGCAGAAGAAGCTCGAGATCGAGCGGCAGCTCGACATGTCGTACTCGATCCCCGGCGTCGCGCGCTTCCGCGTGAACATCTACTCGCAGCGCGAGAGCCTCGCCGGTGCCTTCCGCCTGATCCCGACCGAGCTCAAGACTCTCGAGGAGCTCGGCATGCCGAAGTCGCTCTACGAGTTTTGTGAGAAGCCTCGCGGCCTGATCCTCGTCACCGGCCCGACGGGCTCCGGCAAGTCGACGACGCTCTCGGCGCTGATCGACGAGATCAACCGAACCCGAGCCGATCACATCATCACGATCGAAGACCCGATCGAGTTCCTTCACAAGCACAAGAACTGCGTCGTCAACCAGCGAGAGCTGGGGCCCGACGCCACGAGCTTCGCGGACGCTCTCCGCGGCGCACTCCGCCAGGACCCCGACGTGATCCTCCTCGGCGAGATGCGCGACCTCGAGACGATCTCCACCGCGCTCACCGCAGCCGAGACCGGCCACCTCGTCTTCGCGACACTCCACACACAGGACGCCTCGTCGACCGTCGACCGGCTGATCGACGTCTTCCCGGCCGCCCAGCAGGGCCAGATCCGCACCCAGATCGCAGGCTCGCTCCAGGGAGTCGTGACCCAGACGCTCGTCCCGACCATCGACGGCACCGGTCGTGTGCCCGCAGTCGAGCTTCTCTTTCCGGACGACGCCGTCCGGAACCTGATCCGGCAGGCGAAGGTCGAACAGGTCTACTCGATCATGCAGACCGGCACCGCCCGCGGGATGATGACGCTCGAGCAGTCCCTCGCCGAGCTCGTTCTGCGCGGCGTGATCGACCAGGAGACCGCCATCTCTCGCTCCAGCAGGCCCGACCAGTTGCTGGGCCTGATCGAGCGCAACACCCTCGATCCCGAGCAGGCGGAGCAGCTGGCGGCTGTGAGCGGCTTGCGCGTGGCGGGAGGCTGACGATGGACCTGAAGAAAGAGATCAAGTTCTCCGACCTGCTCCCGAAGCGCGGGAAGAAGACCGCAGCTGCCGAGACCACCGTCGCTGTCGAGCCGAAGCCCGAGAAGCCGCAGCGCGAGCGCAAGCGTCCCTTCAGCCGTTCAAAAGCCGAGAAGACTCCGAGCGAGCCCAAGGCTGCAAAGGCCGCGAAAACACCGAAGACCATGAAGGCGGCGCGCGTGTCCCACGGCCGCAAGAAGAAGCTCATCGGGCTGAAGATCGGCGCGTCCCAGATCTCCGCCGCACAGGTGGTGAACAACGGCGGAGCGCAAGTCATGCAGCTTGCCCAGGGCAGCCTCGACGCCGGCATCGTCGTCGGCGGGGAGCTTCGCGAGCCCGAGGCGCTCGCCACTGCGCTGCGCGACTTCTTCAAGAAGAACGGGCTCTCGCGGCAGAACGTGCGGCTCGGGATCTCCAACAACCGAATCGGCGTCCGCATGTTCGAGATCGGCGGGATCGACGATCCCAAGCAACTCACGAATGCGATCCGCTACAGGGCGCAGGAAGTCCTCCCGATCCCGGTCGAGGAGGCGGTGCTCGACTACCAGATTCTCAGCGAGTACACGGACGGCGAGGGCCACCTCAAGCGCCGCGTGCTGCTCGTCGTCG
>JBKJWJ010000156.1:0-3838 GCA_046716905.1 Gaiellaceae bacterium | reverse complement strand
TTCACGCGGGTCGGCGCGGCGACGACGACCGCCGGCGGGAACTGGACCCTCGCCGTGAAGCCGACCATCAACACCACGTACCAGGCACGCTGGCGCACGACAGATAGCGCCACGGTGCTCGTCAAGGTGAGGCCGAAGGTCCGCCTGACCCGTGTTGGCTCCCGCTTCAGGGCACGGGTGACCGCGGCGCAGTCGTTCACCGGCAAGACGATCCTGTTCCAGCGCTACCGCACCGCCGTGCGGCGGTGGACGACGCTCAAGCGAGTCACGCTTGGCGCATCGACAACGCCGACTGCCGGCACATTCGTGACGCCGGCGAACTTTCGGGCGGGGATCCGCCGCGGCTGGCGGCTCCGCGTGTTCCTGCCGCAGACACAGGCAGGCACCTGCTATCTGGCAGCGCCGAGCAACACACTCAGGGTTGGCTGACAGCGGCTAGAAGCCACACGGGAGGGGGCGCCATTCGGCGCCCCCTCTTCGGTTCTGGGGCCTTCGATGTTCGTTAAGGTTGTGTACGAATCGCACAAACGGGCAGAAAAACTGCTCGAGTTAGGTTAATACCTATAGATCGGCGCGCCTGCCGCAGGCCTGCGTGCGCGCGCCAGCCCTAGCGAAAGACGGAGAACATGATGCTGACTGAACTTGCCCTGGGCAACGATGCCCTCGATACAAACGCGGCTGTCGCCGCTTTCATCCACGACGCGCAGGAGCGCGGCTTCGTCCGCACGACGGAGATCGACGCGCTGCACACCGAGCACGACCTCGACGAGGAGGCCCTCACCGCGCTTCGCGCTGCGCTCGAGGAGGCCGACGTCGAGATCGAGACTGACAAGGACGACACGGCGACCGACAAGCCGGAGCTCGACCTGACTCCGGGCGCCGGCGGGACGACTGATTCCCTCCAGCTCTTCCTCAACCAGATGGGTCGCTACCCGCTCCTGACCGCCGCCTAGGAGGTTGCGCTCGCGAAGCAGATCGAGCGCTGCGACATGGCGGCCAAGGAGCGGATGACGAACTCGAACCTCCGCCTGGTCGTCTCGAACGCGAAGAAGTACCAGGGCCACGGCGTCTCGCTCCTGGACCTGATCCAGGACGGGATCATCGGCCTGAATCGCGCGGTCGAGAAGTTCGACTACCGGAAGGGCTTCAAGTTCTCGACCTACGCGACCTGGTGGATCCGTCAGGCCTGCCAGCGCGCGGTCGCGAACCAGTCCGCGACGATCCGCATCCCCGTTCACGTCCACGAGCGGCGAATGAAGCTGCGGCGCGCGCGGCAGAAGCTCGAGGCCCAGCTCGGCCGCACACCGACCGTCGAAGAGCTCGCGGAGGCGGCGCAGCTGAAGCTGAGCCACGCCGAGGAGGCGCTCGACGCCGCGGAGGTCTCCGCCTCCCTCAACCAGGCGGTCGGCGAAGGCGACGCGGAGCTCGGTGACCTCTTCGCAGACCACGCCGCCGACGACCCGATCGAGCTGGCAGACCTCTCACTGGAGCGAGACCGGCTCCACGAAGCGCTCGCTCAGCTCCATGAGCGGGAGCGGCGGGTGCTCGAGCTCCGCTTCGGGATCGGCGAGACCGGCGAGGCCACGAGCCTCGAGGAGATCGGGCGGGAGCTCGGCCTCACGCGCGAGCGTGTCCGGCAGGTCGAGGCGAACGCCATGAAGCGGCTCCACGGGCTGCTTCGAGACCGCGTAGTCGTCGCCGCATAGCACCGGGGCCATTTCCTGTCTAGGCTCGAGCCTGACAGCCGCCGACCTGGGGAGGATGGAAATGCTCGGAACTGGACGCTCACGCATTACTTGGGCGGTGCTCGCTCTCGGCGCACTGCTCGCCACCGCCGCACTCGCACCCGTGGCCACCGCGAAGAAGGGCCCCAAGCACAGACCCAGCCTCGCGTTTCGCGGCCAGGTGATCGTCCCGTCCGGAACGATGTTCCAGGGAACGCAGGTCGGCGGGCTCTCCGGCATCTCCTACGCCGGCGGCACGACCTTCTACACGCTGTCCGACGACCAGGCGAACGCGCGCTTCTACAAGCTCGACGCGGCGATCGCCGACGGGCAGCTCAGCGCCGGGGACATCACGTTCCAGTCGGTCACGACGCTCAAGCAGCCTGACGGCACTCCCTACCCGACGGCGAGCCTTGACCCCGAGGGCTTCACGCTGACGAAGCACGACCGGCAGGCGATCGTCACCTCCGAGGGCTTCGCGAGCCGTCAGATCGCCCCCTGGATCCGGGTCTACAACCTCGACGGCTCCTACGTCCGCGATGTCCCCGTGTCCGAGAACTTCGTCCCGAACGCGGCGGGCACGCGCGGCGTGCGCCAGAACCTCGGATTCGAGTCCGCGGCGACGCGCGGGAAGCGTCTCTTCACCGCGACCGAGGCGGCACTCGTCCAGGACGGGCCACCGGCGACGGTCACCGGCGGCAGCCCGGCACGCATCCTGCGCTACGACCTCAAGCGCAACACGCTCGAGCGCCAGTGGACGTACCTGACAGACCCTATCGCGGAACCACCCGTACCGGCCACGCAGTTCGCCGTAAACGGCCTCGTCGACCTCCTCCCGCTCGGCAAGCGGCGGCTGATCGCGATGGAGCGATCGTTCTCGGTCGGCGCCCCAGACACGGGCAACACGATCAAGCTCTACCTCACCGAGTTGCGGAGGGACGGCTCGACGAGCAAGACGCTGCTCCTGAACCTCGACACGCTCGGCATCCCGCTGGACAACGTGGAAGGGATGACATTCGGGCCGCGGCTCCACGGCGGGAAGCGAACGCTTCTGCTCGTGAGCGACAACAACTTCTCGGCGGCGGCGTTCACGCAGTTCCTCCTCTTCACTGTCTCCAAAAAGTGACCGCATTCCTTTCACATCCGGGTTAGGATGCCCGCGTCGCGAGAAAGTCTCGCGAACAACACAACTCGGGGTTACAGAAGTCACACTTACGGCGTCGGCCTATCCGCACGCTCGCGATCGTCGTTGCGCTCAGCGCGATGACGCTCGCCGGTATCGCTTCGGCGGCGGAGAGAGTCGTCGTGACCCAGAACGCTTGACCGAGCCGGTCCCGAGTCCAGGCGGTGCGCCGAATTCCTCCGTGAACGTGACTGTGCCGCCCGCGACCGTCACCGGCGTCCAGCTGGAACTGTTCTGTGTCACGACGACTCTCTCCGTCACGACGACGGCGAATCTGCCGACAAGGCCGGCCTTTTCACCAACGAGGTCGCTGGCACGCCAGTGGCAAGCGTCCACACGCTCGGCTACTGGACGTATCAGGCTCCGGCGAATCTGCTGCCGCATGCGGCTGCGTCGTACCAGTTCGTCATCGACGCCAACGGCGCGGCTCCGGGCGGTTTCACGACGCTCGTCTACGAGCCGTATCAGAACGGTGTCGTCGTCAAGGGCGTCTGGCAGCACTGGGACGTGGACTCCGGCCTCTTCTGGTCGACGAGGACAGTCCTCGACTGCGGCCTCGTCGCCGGAGCAGGCGGACCGCCGATGTACACGCTCACCCAGATCAAGACGCTGTGCCCGAACGCGGTCGTGCTCGGCATCGGCGTCACATCGGGTCGAACAACCCGCTCTACATCGTGGGTGCCGACGGCGTGGAGTTCAACGACACGATCTACGACTTCGAGGTCGGCCGCAGGCCCAGCTCGAAGGATGACTGCAAGGACGGCGGTTGGATGACGTTCAACGACCCGTCCTTCAAGAACCAGGGTCAGTGCATCAAGTACGTCAAAGACAACAGCTGACGGACTGATCCAGCTAGGGGCGGCGGGCCAGAAAGTCCGCCGCCCTCGCGCTTTCCAGCTTCACTCCGGCCGGCTTGACCGAGAGCTGGAAG
>JBKJWJ010000155.1:0-3830 GCA_046716905.1 Gaiellaceae bacterium | reverse complement strand
GGGGGTTTGAATGAGCCAGCCGGAAGATCCAAAGAAGGCAGCTAGTTCACCGGTTGAGAACGACGAGCCGGAGCGCCTCGAGGAAGGAGTCGCCCTCTGCCTGTCCGGCGGCGGCTACCGCGCCATGCTCTTCCACATCGGCGCGATCTGGCGGCTGAACGAGTTGCGATACCTCTCGCGGCTCGATCGTGTCTCGAGCGTCTCCGGCGGCTCGATCACGGCGGGCGCGCTCGGCCTGAACTGGCAACGGTTGCAGTTCGAAGGCGACGGCTTCGCGAACAACCTCGAGGAGCAGCTCGTTCGTCCGATTCGACGTCTCGCGTCGAAGACGATCGACAAGGGAGCGATCGTCGGCGGCATCTTGACGCCCGGCACGATCTCCGAGAAGGTCGCCGCCGCCTATCGGCGGCACGTCTTCGGGAGCGCCGGTCTCAAGGATCTCCCGGACCGGCCCCGCTTCGTCATCAACGCGACGAACATCCAGAGCGGCGCGCTTTGGCGCTTCTCCAAGCCCTACATGGCCGACTACCAGGTGGGCATGATCCCGAACCCCGACGTGGAGCTTGCGGTCGCGGTCGCTGCGTCCTCGGCCTTCCCGCCGATCTTGTCTCCGGTGCGTCTGAAGGTCGACCCATCCAGCTTCGACCCGGCGAGTCGGGGGCCGCTCCACACCCCGCCCTACACGACCGACGTCGTCCTGAGCGACGGTGGCGTGTACGACAACCTCGGCCTGGAGACCGCCTGGAAGCGCTACAGAACGATTCTCGTCAGCGACGGGGGAGGTCAGATGGCGCCGCAGCCGAAGCCCGAGCACGACTGGGCCCGTCACGCGCTGCGCGTGAACGGGGTGATCGACAACCAGGTGCGCAACCTGCGCAAGCGCCAGGTCGTCGCCGGCTTCGAGGATGGCGATCGAGAAGGCGCCTACTGGGGGATTCGCAGCCGGATCGGCAAGTACGGGCCACCCGGCGGGAGCCTGCCGTGTCCGGACGCGAGCACGCTGCGGCTCGCCCAGACCAAGACCCGGCTGAAGGAGATGGACGCCATCCTGCAGGAACGGCTCATCAACTGGGGCTATGCAATCGCCGATGCAGCGATGCGGAAGTGGGTCGAGCACGATGCCCCCGCCCCGGCCGGGTTCCCGTACCCCTCGGCCGGCGTCGGGTAAGAGGCGCCCGACGGTGGACACGTGACCTCCAAGCGCCAGTCGACTCCGCCGCCCGTCTTCCGGAATCTGCGCGTGTTCGCGGTCGATCCCGGCATGACGGCCAAGTTCGAGACCGCCGTCCTGAACGCGACGACCCTGCAGATCCCGTGGGAGAGCCTCGAGCCCGGGCCGGTCGGCGAGTACGTCGCGGTCGTCGACGAGGATGCGAGCGGCAAGAGGCTGCACGCGCCCGTGAACCTCGAGCTTCTGGAGCTCCTCTCACAGGACGGTTTTGCGCCGTCGGACGGGAATCCCCGGTTCCGGCAGCAAATGGTGTACGCGGTCGCGATGCGGACGATCCGGAACTTCGAGCGCGCGCTCGGCCGGAAGGTGCACTGGCAGCCGCGCCACGGGAAGTCCGGCCGGCCCGACTACCAGGCACAGCTCAAGCTGTACCCGCACTTCATGAACGACAAGAACGCCTACTACGCACCCGAGACGGGCGTTCACTTCGGCTACTTCGAGGGCGACGCGGACTCGGCGTTTCCCGGCACGGTCGTCTTCACCTGCCTCTCACAGGACTTGATCGCGCACCAGGTGACGCACGCGCTGCTCAACGGGATGAACATCGAATTCGACGTGGGGAGCAACCCGGACGTCGCCGCCCTCCACGAGGGCTTCGCCGACCTGGTTGCGCTCTTCCAGCACTTTTCCGAGAGCGAGGTGCTGCGGGAGCAGATCGCCGTAGTGCGGGGGAACTTGGAGGAGCGGAGCCAGCTCGGCGCCGTGGCGCTGCAGTTCGGGCAAGCGATCGGGATGCCCGACGGCGTCCGGAACGCCCTCGGCTACACCGACGCGGACGGCCGGTGGCAGCCGCGGCGCCCCGACCCGAGGCTCTACGAGACGCAGGAGGAGCCCCACGCGCGCGGCGACCTCCTGGTCGGTGCCGTGTTCGAGGCCTTCAAGAAGATTTACGAATCGCGCGTGGCGGACCTGCGCCGCCTCGCCACGCAGGGCACCGGCGTTCTCCGCGAGGGCTACCTGCATCCAGATCTCGTCAACCGGTTCAGCCTGGAAGCCGCCAAGTCGGCGCGCCACGTCCTCGACATGTGCATGCGCGCGCTCGATTACATGCCGCCGGTCGACGCGACCTTCGGAGACTTCCTGCGCGCGGTCGTCACCGCCGACCGCGACCTGGTGCCGAAAGACGTCCATGGCTACCGGATTGCCTTCGTCGACGCGTTCCGCAGCTACGGCATCGGGCCGTCCGGCCTGGGAACTCTTTCCATCGACACGGTCCGCTGGCCGCCGCCGCCGACGTCGAAGGCCACCGCGGCTGTCGCCGATTTCGTCAAACAGCTCTCCGGGCGGCAGAGCTACTGGAATCTTCCCCGGGACCGCGAAGCGTTGTGGCGCGCCCGGGAGACATGGCGCGGCGAGCTGGCCGAGTATCTGCGGCGCCGGGGACGGAGCTCGAAGAAGCTCGGCGTGATCGATCTGACCCGCCCGTTCGACATCGCCACCTTCGACCTACGCCAGCGCGCCGCGCTCACGGGCGACTTCTCCCTGCAGTGGGTGATCAAGATCGTCCAACGCGACCCGCGAACCGCGGGCTGCACGCTGCTCGTCGACGCCGAGACGGGGCTCATCCGCTACCAGATCGATAAGGTCGACCGCGCGCGCAAGCCCAAGGCCGACCTGCTCAAGCGCACCGGCTCGACAGGTGACCGGCGCCCCAACGAGCGGCCTCTGCGCGTCTTCGCCTTCGACCCGACGCTCGGTGTCCAGCTGGAGACTGCCGGGATCAACGAGGTGACACTGGGCGTCCCGTGGGAACGCGACGCCGCCGGGAAGGACTCGCTCCAGCCGGGACCGGTCGGAGAGTACGTCGAGGTCATCGATCACGACCCGGCGAGCGGCTGCTTCTACGAGCCCGTCGATCTGAATGACCGCGCGATCGTGGCTCAGAAGGGCCTCGCGCCCTCGGAGAGCAATCCGCAGTTTCACCAGCAGATGGTCTACGCGGTCACGATGCGCACGATCCGGAACTTCGAACGGTCGCTCGGGAGGCTCGCCTTGTGGTCGCCGCGCCGGATTCACGACGGGTCACGATGGAGCGAGGAGTTCGTGCCGCGACTGCGGATCTACCCGCACGCGCTCCGCGAGGCGAACGCCTATTACAGCCCGGTGAAGAAGGCGCTCCTGTTCGGCTACTTCCCGGCAGCTGCGGAATCGGAAGGAACAGAGGCTGCACCGCTGACGGTGTTCACCTGCATCAGCCACGACATCGTCGCGCACGAGGTCACGCACGCCCTGCTGGACGGGATCCACCGCCGGTTCAACGACGCCAGCAATCCCGACGTGCTCGCTTTTCACGAGGCCTTCGCAGACATCGTCGCGTTGTTCCAGCACTTCTCGCTCCCGGGTGCGCTGCGGCAGCAGATTGCCGCCACGCGCGGCGACCTCGCCAGCCAGAACAGGCTCGGCGAGCTCGCACAGCAGTTCGGCCAAGCGATCGGCAAGCGCGGTGCGCTGCGAAGCGCGATCGGGAGCGTCGACGAAGAAACGGGCCGGTGGCGACCGATCGAGCCCGATCCGAACGACTACGCCCGGGTGATGGAGCCTCACGACCGCGGCGCGATCCTCGTCGCGGCTGTCTTCGACGCGTTCCTGACCATCTACA
>JBKJWJ010000154.1:0-6750 GCA_046716905.1 Gaiellaceae bacterium | reverse complement strand
GGTCGACGACAAGACGGGCAAGTTCCTCCACGACCAGGTGCTCTGCCGGTCGAAGGAGGGCGAGGCCGTGATGGCTCAGCCGAAGGAGATCGAGTACATGGACGTCGCCCCGGCCCAGATCGTCTCGGTCGCGACGGCGCTCATCCCCTTCCTCGAGCACAACGACGCGAACCGCGCCCTGATGGGCGCGAACATGCAGCGCCAGGCAGTGCCGCTCATGATCACCGAGGCGCCGCTCGTCGGAACCGGGCTCGAGTACCGCGCAGCCGTCGACACCGGCGACGTCGTCGTCTCCGAGAACGCCGGCACTGTCGTGGACATCGACGCCGAGAAGATCGTCGTCGAGACCAAGGACGGCAAGGACAACTACGAGCTGACGAAGTTCATGCGCTCGAACCAGGGGACGCTCATGCACCAGCGCCCGATCGTCGGTCTCGGCGAGAGGGTCAAGGCGGAGCAGGTGCTTGCGGACGGAAGCTCGACCGATCAGGGCGAGCTCGCGCTCGGAAAGAACGTTCTGGTCGCGTTCATGCCGTTCGAGGGCTACAACTTCGAGGACGCGATCGTGATCTCGGAGCGCCTGGTCAAGGAGGACGTTCTCTCCTCGATCCACATCCACGAGTACGAGATCGACGCCCGCTCGACGAAGCTCGGTGACGAGGAGATCACGCGCGACATCCCGAACCGCTCGGAGGAGTCGCTCAGCGACCTCGACGAGCGCGGGGTCGTGCGCATCGGCGCCGAGGTCGGCTCCGGCGACCTGCTCGTCGGAAAGGTCACGCCCAAGGGCGAGACCGAGCTGACCGCCGAGGAGAAGCTGATTCGCGCGATTTTCAAGGAGAAGGCGCGCGAGGTCCGCGACACCTCCCTGAAGGTGCCTCACGGCGAGGGCGGCAAGGTCATCGACGTCAAGACGTTCGCACGCGAGAACGGCGACGACCTGTCGCCTGGCGTGAATGAGCTCGTGCGCGTCTACGTCGCGAAGAAGCGCAAGATCGCCGAGGGCGACAAGCTGGCAGGCCGCCACGGGAACAAGGGCGTGATCGCCAAGATCGTCGCCGAGGAGGACATGCCGTTCCTCGAGGACGGCACGCCGATCGACCTGATCCTGAACCCGCTCGGCGTCCCGAGCCGGATGAACATCGGCCAGATCCTCGAGACGCACCTCGGCTGGGCGGCAGCCCGCGGCGTATTCACCGAGAACGGCGAGTCGCCCAACGGGCCGACTCCGGTGGCGACGGCCGTCTTCGACGGCGCCACGCCGGAGGACGTCGACGACGCGCTCGTCGAGTGGACGAAGCAGAACCCGGACTCGCCGATCGACTTCCACGTCGACATGAAGCGGCCCGAAGGGCGCCGCTGCTCCGGGAAGCTGCGTCTCTACAACGGGAAGAGCGGGGAGCCCTACGAGAGCAAAATCACCGTCGGCTACATGTACATCCTGAAGCTGCTCCACCTCGTGGACGACAAGATCCACGCGCGGAGCACGGGTCCGTACTCGCTCGTCACCCAGCAGCCCCTCGGCGGCAAGGCGCAGTTCGGAGGCCAGCGCTTCGGAGAGATGGAGGTCTGGGCGCTCGAGGCCTACGGCGCCGCGTACACCCTGCAGGAGATGCTCACGATCAAGTCCGACGACACCGTCGGGCGGGTCAAGGCCTACGAGGCGATCGTCAAGGGCGAGAACATCGCCGAGCCGTCGATCCCCGAGTCCTTCAAGGTGCTGCTGAAGGAGATGCAGTCGCTCGCGCTCGACGTGGACGTCCTCTCGGAAGAGGGCGCCGAGGTCGAGGTGCGAGAGGAGGAGGACGAGCTGCTCCGGGCCGCGGAGGAACTCGGCATCGACCTCTCGCCCGGCTCGCTTCGCGCAGCCGCGCGCGAGCCCACGGCGGAGGAAGTCGAGGCGGGCCAGGAGCGCATCGACCAGGACGGCGAGCTCGCAGTGCCGGCAGACGAGACCCTCGTTGACGTCGCGGATCCGAAGCTTGCCCCGGCGGAGGCTGCTGTGGAGGAAGCCGAGGAGCAGGCCGGGCCGCTCGCAGAAGAGGTCGAGCTAGAAGAGTGATTTGGCGTGCCAGGCTTCAGCCTGGCACCGCGTAACCAGAGGTAACAGACGAATCAGAGGAGCGCTTTGATCGACATCAACGAATTCGACGCCATCCGGATCGGGCTCGCCTCGAGCAAGCAGATCCGCGACTGGTCCTCGGGTGAGGTCACCAAGCCCGAGACGATCAACTACCGAACGCTCAAGCCGGAGCGCGACGGCCTCTTCTGCGAGCGCATCTTCGGTCCGACGAAGGACTGGGAGTGCTACTGCGGCAAGTACAAGCGCGTCCGCTACAAGGGCATCATCTGCGAGCGCTGCGGCGTGGAGGTCACGCGCCAGAAGGTGCGCCGCGAGCGCATGGGCCACATCGACCTGGCCGCGCCGGTCTCCCACATCTGGTTCTTCAAGGGTGTGCCGAGCCGCATCGGCTACCTGCTCGACATCGCCCCGCGCGAGCTCGAGAAGGTTCTCTACTTCGCTGCCTCCATCGTCACGACGGTGGACAACGACGCGCGCCAGAAGGACCTGAACGACCTCGAGGACAAGGTCACGGCGGAGTACGAGCGCATCGACGTCGATCGCGAGGAATCGCTTGCGGCACTCGAGGACCGCCTCAAGCGGCGCCGCGAGTACTTCACGAAGGGCAAGGAGCGCAACTTCGACGAGGACGACGACTTCTGGGTCCGCGGCCTGAACAACTGGGCCGAGGAGCAGGCGATCCCGCCGCTCGAGGAGGCACGCGAGCTCGTCGGGGGCATGTTCGTAGACGTCGCGAACCAGATCACAACCGAGGACTCGAAGAAGATCCGCGAGCTCGTCCGCAGCTCTGCGATCCGCGATGACCGCCGGCTCTCGAACCGAGAGCTGGAGCAGGTCGCGACCGTCGCGATCCAGATCGAGGAAGCCCTCCGCCCCCTCTTCAAGGAGGCCGCCAAGGCGAGCGGCTCCAAGAAGGGCGCGGTCACGAAGCACATCAAAAAGATCGAGGAAGCACTCCTCACGGGCGGCACGCTCGAGGGCGACGACGCCGAGCTCGTCTCGGGCGTCGACCAGAAGACCCTGGACAAGGTCCGTGACCTCGGCGCCGGTCTCCTCCGGGAGCTGCTCGAGTCGGTGCCGGAGCTCGACTCCCCCGACGCGATCCGCGAGAAGGCCAACGACCTGTGCCTCCGCACTGACGGAAAGATCCAGAAGGAGGACCTCGATTCGCTCGTCCAGTGGGCGCTGAAGGTTCGCGAGATGTATCTCGACATCGAGTCCCGGCGCAACGATGCCCGCGAGGCCGGCGAGGATGCGAAGGGTCGTCTCACCGAGACCTGGGACAAGTTCCGGGAGCTCACGCCGAAGGAAATCGTGAACGACGAACAGATCTTCCGTGAGCTCAAGGACCGGTTCGGCTCGCCCTACGGCTTCGGCCAGTACTTCACGGGCGGCATGGGCGCCGAGGCGATCCGCGACCTCCTGAAGGACCTCGACCTCGACGCCGAGGCGCTCTCGCTCCGCGACATCATCAAAACGTCGAAGGGCCAGAAGCAGCAGCGCGGGATCAAGCGACTCAAGGTCGTCAACGCGTTCATCAAGTCGGACAACCGGCCCGAGTGGATGATCCTCGAGGCGGTGCCCGTGATCCCGCCAGAGCTTCGCCCGATGGTGCAGCTCGACGGTGGCCGTTTCGCCACGAGCGACCTGAACGACCTCTACCGCCGCGTCATCAACCGGAACAACCGGCTGAAGCGGCTGCTCGATCTCGGAGCGCCGGAGATCATCGTCAACAACGAGAAGCGGATGCTCCAGGAGGCCGTCGACGCGCTGTTCGACAACGGCCGCCGTGGACGCGCGGTCACCGGCCCGGGCAACCGGCCGCTGAAGTCGCTCTCGGACATGCTCAAGGGCAAGCAGGGGCGCTTCCGCCAGAACCTCCTGGGCAAGCGCGTCGACTACTCCGGCCGCTCGGTCATCGTCTCCGGCCCGTACCTCAAGCTCCACCAGTGCGGCCTGCCGAAGATCATGGCCCTGGAGCTCTTCAAGCCGTTCATCATGAGCCGGCTCGTCGAGCGCAAGGCCGTCCAGAACATCAAGGCGGCGAAGAAGTACGTCGACTCGATGACGCCCGAGGTCTGGGACGTCCTGGAAGAGGTCATTGCGGAGCACCCGGTGCTGCTGAACCGCGCACCGACGCTCCACCGCCTGGGCATCCAGGCGTTCGAGCCGGTGCTGGTCGAGGGCAAGGCGATCCAGGTTCACCCGCTCGTCTGCCACGCGTTCAACGCCGACTTCGACGGCGACCAGATGGCCGTTCACCTGCCGCTCTCGGCGGAGGCGCAGGCCGAGGCCCGCATCCTGATGCTGTCGGCGAACAACGTCCTGTCGCCCGCAAGCGGCCGGCCGCTTGCGACACCGACGCAGGACATGGTGCTCGGCGGCTACTTCATGACCTTCTCGGAGCACGACCTCGAGGAGACGACCTCAGAGGCTCTGGCAAAGACGCTGGGCGTCAAGGGCATCAAGCGCTTCCAGTCCGAGGAGGAGGTCGAGTACGCCATCGAGGCGAAGCAGATCGAGCTGCAGAGCCCGATCGAGTACAGGCCTCCGGGCGCCGAGGAAGTCATGCTCACGACGGCCGGCCGGCTGATCTTCAGCCTGGAAGTCCGTCGCGCCCTGGAGATCGCAGTCGAGGACGACGAGAAGATGAAGGAGTTCCGGTTCGTCAATCGCACGCTCTCGAAGAGGGAGATGGACGACTTCATCTCCGACCTCGCAGCACGCTTCGGGCCCCACCAGATCGCCGGCGTGCTCGACACGATCAAGACACTCGGCTTCAAGCACGCGACCCAGGCCGGGATCACGGTTTCCAAGAACGACATCGTCATCCCACCTGACAAGCAGAAGATCCTCGCGGTCTACGAGGAGCGTGTCGGGCTCGTCGAGCAGCAGTACGAGCGCGGCCTCATCACCGAGGAGGAGCGCAAGGAGTCGATCATCGACATCTGGACGGAGGCGACGGACGCCGTCGCGGACGCCATGGAGGCCAACCTCCACCGGCTGAACCCGATCTTCATGATGGCCAACTCCGGCGCCCGCGGATCGTTCAAGCAAATCCGTCAGCTCGCCGGCATGCGCGGTCTGATGGCGAATCCGAAGGGTGAGATCATCGAGCGTCCGATCCAGGCCAACTTCATGGAGGGCCTGTCCGTGCTCGAGTACTTCATCTCGACCCACGGTGCGCGAAAGGGCCTTGCCGACACGGCGCTCCGCACGGCCGACTCGGGCTACCTCACCCGGCGCCTCGTCGACGTCTCCCAGGACGTGATCATTCGCGAGCTGGACTGCAAGTCCAAGGAGGGCGTGCTCCTGCCGCTCTTCAGCGACGGGCAGCTGAACAAGGGCCTCCTCGGCCGCATGATCACCGAGGACTTCCACAAGCCACTCGCGAGCGGCAAGCCGGGCAAGACGGTCGTCGCCGAGAAGAACGCGCTCGTCACGCTCCCGCTTCTGAAAGAGATCGCGGAGGCGCTCGACGAGATCGCGGCCGAGGCTCTCGTTCCGGTTCGCTCGGTGCTCAAATGCCGCAGCGAGTTCGGGGTGTGCCGCCAGTGTTACGGGATCTCCCTGGCGACTGGCGGCATGGCCGAGATCGGCGACGCGGTAGGGATCATCGCCGCCCAGTCGATCGGCGAGCCCGGCACTCAGCTGACGATGCGGACGTTCCACACCGGCGGCGTCGCCGGCGCTGACATCACGCACGGCCTGCCGCGCGTCGTCGAGATCTTCGAGGCGCGGAGCCCGAAGGGCGCGGCGAAGCTCGCCGAGGTCGGCGGCCGCGTGGAGATCGAGCAGGGCGATCGCGGGCCGAAGGTGCTCGTCCACACGCCGGACGGCGAGGAGCCGACGAGCTACCAGCTCCCGCGCCGGACACGGATGCTCGTGGCTGAGGGCCAGGAGATCGAGGCGGGTGACGCTCTCCACGAGGGCTCACGCACGCCGGCCGACCTGCTGCGCCTGAAGGGCTCGACGGCGACCGAGCTCTACCTCGTCAACGAGGTTCAGCGCGTCTACAAGTCACAGGGCGTCGAGATCCACGACAAGCACATCGAGCTGATCGTCCGCCAGATGCTGAAGAAGGTGCGCATCGACAACGCGGGCGACACGGAGCTCTTGCCGGGCCAGCTCGTCGACAAGGTCGCCCTCGAGAAGGAGAACATACGCACCAAGAAGGCGAAGGGCGAACAGGCAACGTGGGAGCTGCTGATCCTCGGGATCACGAAGGCGTCGCTCGCGACGGAATCCTTCCTGTCGGCCGCCTCGTTCCAGGAGACCACCAAGGTGCTCACGGACGCGGCGATCGAGGGCAAGGTCGACCACCTGCTCGGCCTCAAGGAGAACGTGATCATCGGGAAGCTGATCCCGGCTGCGACCGGCCTCAAGCAGTACCGGAACGTCGATATCAAACCGTCCGAGAAGGTGCCTCTCTCGGCCTATCGCAGGCCGGAGTCAGAGGAGCAGCTGCTTGCAGCGCTCCAGGAGATCGGGGCCGACGGCGGCGACGGAGCGAGCCTCGCCGACCTGGGCCTCGACTTCGGCGGCGCGATCAAGCTCGACGGCGAGCCCGGCACGGAGGCCGGAGAAGCCACGGAGACCCCCGAGGTCAAGTCACCTTTGGATGAGGACGCCAGCTAACCCCTGCCTCTAAGAGAAGTGGCCCACCG
>JBKJWJ010000153.1:0-5282 GCA_046716905.1 Gaiellaceae bacterium | reverse complement strand
CGATTGCGTCGTAGTCGCCGATTCGGTCCTCGAGCGGCGCGTCGCCGTTCGTGTCGACGTCGAAGCGCTCCTCCAGGAACCGGATCCCGGCCTCCGCGATCGGCTCCTTGACGAGGACGCGGAAGCGGGTGCTCACACGGGGGTGTGCTCGAACGCTTCCATGGCGCGGGTCACTGCGGCGCCGCGCTCGATGTCCGCACCTGCCTCTGCGAGGACGAGCTCGACGCCGGCGAGGGCGGTGGTGATGTCGAAGATGTCGTAGTAGCCGATGTGCCCGATCCGGAAGACGCGCCCCTTCAGCGGGCCTTGACCGGGCGCCAGCACGATGCCGAGCCGGTCGCGGAGCGTCTGGACGAGCTCACCCGAGTCGATTCCGTCCGGCGCGTTGATCGCGGTGACGACGGCGGAGCGGTCGTCGTCCGGCGAGAAGAGCTCGAGCCCCATCGCCTTGATGCCTTCCCGGCAAGCCCGCCCGAGCCGCGCATGGCGTTCGAACGCCTGCTCCAGTCCTTCCTCGAGCAGGAGCCCGAGCGCGACCTCGAGGCCGACGACAATCGAGACCGCGGGCGTGAAGGACGGGTCGAACCGTTCCTGCGCGTCGCGCGTTCGTTCCCAGTCCAGGTAGTAGCGCCGGCCCCCACTCTCGGCGGCCGTCTTCATGCCCTCCGCGGAAACCGACACGGTCGCAATCCCGGGCGGGGTCATCAGCGCCTTCTGGGAGCCGGAGATGACGGCGTCGAGGCTCCAGGCGTCGGTTTCGAGCGGAACTGCTCCGAGGCTCGAGACTGCATCCACGACGACCAGCGCGCCCGCGTCCTTCGCAGCCGCAGCCAGCGACTGGACGTCGGCGACCACGCCCGTCGAGGTCTCCGAGTGGGTGAGGAAGACGACCTTGGCGCCACCGAGCTCCCGCAGCCGGCGAGAGAGATCGTCCGCGACCGGAGTCTCGCCCCACTCGTAGCGCACCTCGTCCACTTGGGCGCCGAACGCGCGGGCCATCGCCGCCCACCGCTCGCCGAAGTGGCCGGCCGAGACGACGACGGTTCGGTCACCGGGCGCGCAGAGATTGACGATCGCCGACTCCATGCCCGCCGTGCCGGAGCCCGTGTAGGTCAGGACGTCCCGCTCCGTGCGGTAGACGAGCTTCAACCGCTCGAGACAGCTCTCCATGATCGCGCGGTAGTCGGAGCTGCGGTGGTGGATGATGGGCCGGCTCATCGCCTCCAGCACCTGGTGAGGCACCGGGGTCGGGCCCGGCGTGAAGAGGTAGCGCTTCTCCATCGGCTTGAGGCTAGCGGCGGGGGCGGATCAACGGGCGGTGGCCGCGGAAGGTCATGACCTGCTGGAACGTGGGCCGATTCGCGAAGCGCATCGTGTTCTTCATCACGCCGCCTGAGAAGCTGATCCGCTCAGGCCTGGCGTCAGAGCGCCAGGCCGAAGGATTCGGGCCCTGTGCGGCCGCTAGTTCGGCGCCGGCCGCCTCCATCGCATCCCAGAGCGAGGCCCTGCAGGAGGCGAGGTCACCGTTGCCGCAGTACCTCACGTTGAAGGGCTGCTTGACCGGCCGGCCCAGCAGAGTCCGGAGGTCCTTGTCCACGTAGCCGTACCAGCCGGAGTCGTAGGCGGAGCCCTGATTGTTCGCCGCGTCGTCCCGCGACTCCAGGGCCGCGAGTCGCTCGGTCAGCGGGCCGAGCACGGGCTTCAGGACGGCGTCGGCCAGCTTCGGCCAGGCAGCATCCAGGACTGCGGCGCCGGCGGCATCGACCTTGCCGTCGAGGTCGCGGTCGATACGGCTGCCGCCCGCGGCGCGCCAGGAGTGCAGGAGCTGGAGCATCTCCGAAGCGCGCGGGCTCGGCGACGGCCCGCCGCTGAGGACGCCGGCGATCGTGGGCCAGACGCGAACGACGCGCAGATCCTGCGTGGCCGCCACATTCATCGCGCCGACGACGGTGGCTAGCGTGTGCTTCTTCCGCGCGGCCACTTGCGCCGTCAGGAGGTCGACCCGCTGGACCGAGCCCCAGTTCCAGGTGTCGTCCGCGGCCGGATACCTTGGCCCTGGCCGGTTGTTCCAGGCGGCGATGTACCCCCACTTCGGGTTGATCCCCTGGGCGTGCTCGCGGAACGGCGCGAATCCCCCCCACTCCTGACTCCCCGTGCCGTCGGACGGAAGCCCCAAGTTCGTCGTTCCCGGACGACGCGGCAGCCGCCCAGCGGAGAAGAAGGCGATGTCCCGATTGTCCGCGTAGACCCAGTTGAACGAGAACTCGACCTGGTTCATCACGCGGAGGAAGTCCTTTGCCGACCGCACCTTGTTCCGGTTCAAATCCTGGAACGCGAAGCTCGAGAGGATCTCGCGGCCGCTGTTCGAGCGCTTGGACGAAATCGCCACGCGGATCCCGCCGGTCGTCGCATAGCCGATCAAGGGCCCGTGCACGGTGGTGCGAAACCTGACGGGCTTTCCGTCCAGCGTCCCGGCGTCGAACGACCCCATCTCCCGGCAGGTGCCGCGGTACAGGTAGCGGTTGTCGTCGCCGCACCGGGTCTCGACGTACTGGTCGATCACATCCGAGTGGGACGACTGCGCGCTCCACGCGAAGTCCTTCCCGCGTCCGATGAGGACCCCGAGTACGCCGGGGAAGGAAATTCCGCGGACGTCCGTGTCGCCTCCGTGAAGGTCGAGCTCCGTGAAGGTCGCCGGGTAGGAGAATCCGACCTGCGGCCCTGAGACGAAGAGCGGGCGGCCAGTCCTCGAACGCTTCGCGGACACGAGCAGGGCGTTGCTCATGCTCAGCCTGATTCGGGACGTGGCGGCCCCGTCGCCTGACGGCGAGAAGCTCCCGTCATCGAGCACGACGCCTCCGGCGGGAGATTGGGGATTGAGGGCGCCGTACGTCTGCGCCGAAACGGTCGAGTCGGCATCCAACTGTTGGCGCAGGTCGTGGAACACCGCGCGGCCGCGCTCGGCGCCGAGCCGGGTCTGGAGCGCCGAGAGGAACAGCGACCGCCTAGTCTCGTCTCCCCCGCCCCGCCCGAACTGCGACGCAATCAGTGCGGCGGCTGCGTAGGTGTCGTTCCTCGTCCAGGGGTTCCCGCTGATGTTCTTCGACCGGAAGAAGGCGTTGATTCCGGCGGCATAGGCGTCGATCAGCCGAAGCATCTCGCGGCCCCGATTCCCCTGGCGCTGAAGCAGGCGCGTCTGCCCAGCGAGGAACTGCTCGGTCTGGGCGGAGGGCGTGAACTGACGGCCGATCATCGCCAGGGGGTTGATATTGGGAGCGTCGATGGCAGCCAGCCGGCCAGGCCCGCGGAGCAGCTGGAGTAAGAGCCCGCGGTCCTCGGCCGTCGCCCAACCCGCGCCGAAAGCGACGTCCGCGTTCGTGCGCCCGTCGACGTGCGGCACGCCCCACGTGTCCCGGACAATCTTGACGCCGGCGCGCGGACGAACAGTCTTTACGGCCCTGGTTCCCTTCAGGCCGAACCAGGCAGGTTTGAAGTAGCGGCGTAGATCTCTGCCGCGAATGCTCGCGCCGCGCGGCGTCAGCGCGTCGAAGAGACGAAGCTGATCGGTCGAGTTCCGGTCGATGTTTAGGTCGCCGGACTGTCCGGGGGCGAGAACGTTAAGGGCCACATCCGCGTAATCCTCTCCCAGGACAGCGGGGGTTCCGGCGCTGCCGACGAGAAGCGCGAGCCCGGCGGTCAGGGCCAAGAGTGCAAGACCCCTCATCGCGGCCACCCTACTACCCTCGTCCGGATGGAAGCCCTCCTTGCTTTTGCGGCTGCGTTGCTTGCTCTTCGTCTCGCCGGACGCCTCGCGGCGCGGTGGCGTGCCCGGCGCTCCGCAGAGCTCCTCGCCTGGTCTGCATCGCTCGTGGCGTACACGGTCGCCGCGGCGGCGCTCGCCTGGGGCTCCGCCGCCGGATGGAACGAGGCGTCCTTTCGCCTCTACTACCTTTTCGGCGGGCTGCTGACTGCCCCGTTGCTTGGCGCAGGCTCGATCCTGTTGCTCGGACGGCGGTGGGTCATCCCTGTCGTGCTCCTCTACGTGGGGCTCGCCTGCGGCGCTGCGATCGCCGAGCCGCTGTCGCTTCCAGTAGGAGGGGACGAGATCCCGGAGGCGCAGGAGCATCTCGACTATTTCCCGGTGCGAATCCTCGCGATCGTCGGAAACCTGGCGGGAACCGTCGCAGTCATCGGCGTGGCAGCTGCAACTATCCGCCGCCGGCCGGTCGGAACGGGGCTGATTCTCGCGGGTGTGACGGTCGCAGCGGGCGGCAGCACGGTTGCCGGTCTCGGAGTCGCACAAACAGCGGCGTTCTTTGCGATCGCCGCACTCTTTCTTTACGGAGGTTTTACGATTTCCAGCGGAAAAAGACCTGCTTCGTTGCCTGCATAGGCGCGACCGTCTGCTAACAATGTGCACCGCCTGGGCGTCGAAGCGCCCTGAGAACACGTCATCGAAGGAGCCCATCGGCTCTGAGCGCGAGCTGCGGCACAGTTGCGCGCTTGGCACCGGGGCTCCGGCAATCGGGGGTCACCCATGCGCAGACAACTCGTCGGCTTGCTCATCCTTGCTGCTCTACTCTTCGGCCTCGCCGGAGCCAGCATCGATGTCCCCTCCGGCCGGGCAGCCGGGCAGCGAGCGCAGATGCCAGATGGACGGGTCGTCGTCCGGAAGATCAAGCGCTTCCAGAAGGTCACCTGGCGCTGGCAGCGCCTGATGGGCGTCCGGCCCACGCCGAGCCTGCGCCGCTATCTCCGAACGCGAGATGTCGAATACCGCGTACACGTCATGAAGCAATGGCGCCGGCGAGCGGTTCGGGCGAAGCGACGCGCGCACAATCCGCCGCACGAGCGCGAGTGGCGCTGCCTCCAGAGCCATGAGGGGCCGTGGAGGGACGCCAATGACCCGTACTGGGGCGGTCTCCAGATGGATCGCACGTTCATGCGGCAGTACGCGCCCCGCCAACTGCTCCGGCGCGGTTGGGCGAATACGTGGACTCCCGTCGAGCAGATGTGGGTCGGCGAGCGCGCACTGCGGGCCGGTCGCGGCTTCTACCCGTGGCCGAACACAGCCCGCATGTGCGGGTTGATCTAGCTCCCTGCGCCCGACAGGTACCGCTCGAGGTTCGCGATGCAGGCTTCCCAGCCATGCGCATGCATGTCGCGGATCGTCTCGTCGGCGAATCCGCTGTGGGTCAGCGTGACCTCCGTGGCGCCTCCGTCTTCTTTGAACTCGACGGTCACGAGCGAGCCCATGCTGCCGGACATCTCGTCCGTGTTGC
>JBKJWJ010000152.1:0-2771 GCA_046716905.1 Gaiellaceae bacterium | reverse complement strand
GGGTCAGCAGGTTCGAGGTGGCGGCGAGCCGGAGGCGGTCGATGTCGTCGTTGCGCGAACTGTCCTTCTCGATGTAGAGGTCGGCCTGGGCGACGTACGCCTCGGGCTGGTAGTAGTCGTAGTAGGAGACGAAGTACTCGACCGCGTTCGCCGGGAAGAACTCCCGGAACTCGTTGCAGAGCTGCGCGGCAAGCGTCTTGTTGTGCGCGATCACGAGCGCCGGACGCTGGATCTGCTCGATGATCCACGCCATCGTCGCGGTCTTGCCGGTGCCGGTGGCGCCGAGCAGCGTCTGATAGCGCTCGCCGGCCTGGAGCGAGCGCGTCAGCTCCTCGATCGCCGTCGGCTGGTCGCCGGTCGGGAGATACGCCGCCGCTGTCGTCAGCTCCGCCACCGCCTCATCGTATCGAGGGAACATGCGTTCCCGGCTTTCCTTCCGGAAGTCCCGAGGCACGTTCACGGTTGAGTTCGGGAGCGCGGGGTACAGCGCCTCCGTGGCGACTCAGGCTCCTCCCCACACCTCCTACGCCCTGCTCGTCGGCGCTTTCGGGGCCGGCATGACCGGAGTGGCGGCGCTCTCGACCGTGCTCGGCCGGACGCCCGAACGGTTCGGAGTGCTCGATCTCGCGGTGCTCACCGCGGCCACGTTCAAAGCGTCGCGGACGATCGCGAACGACGAGGTGACGAGCTTCCTGCGCGACCCCTTCGTCGAGGGATACGCACACGAGGGCCACGAACAGCCGGTCGAGGACGGGGGGCCGCGCCAGGCGATCGGCGAGTTGCTCACCTGCTCGCGTTGCATCGGGATGTGGGCCGGGGCAGGCCTCGTCTCGCTCCAGACGATGGCGCCGCGCACGGGACGGCTGCTGACGTGGTCGCTCGCAGCGGCGGCGGCCAACGACTTCCTCCAGGCGGGGTTCGCCGCCCTGACGAGCAAGGCGAACGAGCTGGAGCAGCGGACGAGCGGCTTGGGCTAGCGCTCGCCCAGGTACGTCAGCCGCTCGTCCAGAGTGAGCCCTCGGCCCGTCAGCGCGAGCCGCCGCTCCGCCAGCGCGACGAGTTCTGCCAGGTCACCGCACGTGTCGCACTCGTAGGCTCGCACACCGTCGACTCCGCGGGTGACGATCCGCGTGGGCGAGGAGAACGTGGCCGCGCGGATAGGTTCACCGTCGCCCCTGAGGAAGAAGATCCGCTCGCCCGTCTTCGCGTCCCATAGACCCGCCGTCGACGGCCCACCGGTGACGACCCAGCGGGCGTTGGGACTGAACGACGCGTCGAAGACCGAGCCGAAGTGACCGCTCAGCACGTGCAGGAGCTTTCCCGTGCGAGCGTGCCAGACGCGGGCATCCCCGTCCTTGCTCGCGGTCACGACTCGGGAGCTGTCGCGAGAGAGCTCCACGGAAAGCACGTCGTCCCTGTGCCCGGTGAGGGTGAGCTCGCGTCCAAGGATCCTGAGGTTCACCACCGATCCTTTCACGATCGCGCGAGGATCGCGACCGGGGCGTGGAACGTGTGTACCGGGAGCCGGCAGCAGCGAGGGCTGCAACTGCGCCACCCAGGTTCGAACCGTGCCGTCCTCGCTCGCCGTCGCAAGGCGGTCGCCGGGGACGAACACGGCGGCGGTGACGGTTTCGCTGTGGCCTGCGAACACGGCGCGAGGCCCGCCGGTCTCCACCTTCCACGTCCGCGTCGTCCGGTCGCGACTCCCAGTCAGAACCGAGTCCTCGTTCGCGCCGAAGCGGGCGCGGCGAACCTGATTGGCGTGCAGAGACATGATCGAGACGCGCTTGCCGGTGCGCGCAATCCAGACGCGGGCGGTGCCGTCGCTGCCTGCCGTCACCAGCAAGCGCGAGTTATGGCTGAAGGCGGCGTCGAACACGCGGCTGTCGTCCTGGCCGCGCAGCGTCTGTAGCCGTGCTCCCGACCCACGCCAGACGATCGCGTTCCCGTCCGCACCCGCGGTCGCGACGAGGAGCCCGTCCGGGCTGAACTCCGCACGCTGAACCCGCGCCGGATGCGGCAACGACGCGAGTAGCCGGCCCTGGGTATCGATCACGCTCGCGCCGCGGAGGCCGGCGACGACGAATCTGCCGCCACGCGGTCCCGCTGCGGCGAATCGGGTGCCCGACGGAACGGGCACTGCTTCAATCAGGACTCCGCTCGGCAGGCGACGCACGGACATCGTCCTTCCCCTGACCGTGAGCGCCAGGCGGCCGGAGAGCCAGGATCGGGCACCGCGCCGGCCCGCCACGAGGACCTTGCCAGGTCTGCCCCCTGGGAGGAGTCGCACACCGCCTCGATCCGTGACCGCGGCAAGTGCCCCACCTGGCAGTGCGGCGAGGTCGCTGACCGCAGATCCCAGCCGTGCCACCGTACGGATGCGAGATTCGCGTAGCGCCCTCCTGAGGACGTCCTCCGTCGAGACCGACGGCGCCAACCGCGCCGCATGCTTCGCGAGCAGCAACCCGAGCTCGGGATCGCGTCCCAGCTGGACGATCGCGTTCGCCTCGAGCTCCCGTGCTTTCGCGGCCAGTGCGCCGGCGTCCGCTGCGCGGGCCTGCTCCCGTGCGTCGGCCCGCTGCTCGAGCGCCCAGGCGGCGAGAGCGAGCGTTCCGGCGAGGGCGAGGAGCGCGAGCGCGGCGAGTGCCGCCAACCGACGGTGGCGCCGCCTCGCCGCTGCCCGTTCCGACTCGAGCTCGCGCCGGGCGCGCCAGGCGAGCACAGCGGGCGCCAGGACGTCGTGGAAGATCTCGTAGCGCGGCAGCCCGCCG
>JBKJWJ010000151.1:0-6069 GCA_046716905.1 Gaiellaceae bacterium | reverse complement strand
CCGCCTGTCGAGCTACTCGTGGCAGGAGCGGCTCGCGCGCTTCCTCTGGCTGAGGCCGCGGGCGCCGCAGCGCGCGCTCCTGATGGCGTATCGCGAGCGTCGTTGGCGCGCCGGTCGAACCGAGGGCGCGGCGCCGTGGCAGCACGGCCCCTACTTCGCGCTCGAGACACCGCAGCTGCTCATCCTCGGCATCGACACCGGCACGAGTGGCCGGCTCGACAGGGAGCAAGCGGCGTGGCTGCTCAGGATGGCCCGAGAGCCGGGACGCAAGATCCTCTTCACGGGCAAGCCGCTGCGGGTCAACGGCGTGCGCCACCCGTGCGGGATCGACTGGCTTCCCGTTCTCAGGAAGCCTGGCACTCCCGACACCGGCGATCCGCGGCCCGTGCGAACCGGCGACGAGCCGGTGCCGGAACCTGACTTCCCGGATGTCGCGTCCATCGTCGAGCGCGAGGAGTTCGGCTTCATCGCGGCTATCGGCGGCGACGTGCACAACTACCAGCGTTACCCGGCCGGGGACGTCCAGTACGTCGTCGCGGGTGGGTCGGGTGCGTTCATGAGCCCCACGCACACGATCGGGCGGGTGGAACCGGGCGAAGCCGGTGTCGGCGAAGAAGACTTTCGGTGCTATCCGCTGCGGGGGGACTCGCTGGCCCGCATCGCGCGCGGGTCGGCGCGCAGGATTCGTTGGGCAGTTCTCGGGCTGGCGCTGGCCGCGCTCATCCTCTTCTGGGGCGCTGTGGCGGTCCGCAATCCCAGTTCGGGCGCGTTCCTGACCGGTCGTCCCGGCTGGATCCCCGCAGCGGATTACGACCGGTGGGTGACCGTCGGCATCGGCGCTCTCTGCTTCGTGGTCGGACTGGGGCTCGTCGTACTGCCCTGGTTCCATGCGCGTGCACGGATCGTCCTCGGCCTCGTCGCGGCAGGCGCCGGACTCCTTGCCTGGCAGGGCGCGTTCGACTTCGTGCCCGGTGGGATTGCGCTGTTCGTCGCCGCCGGGCTCGTGGGTGCGGTCTCGATCCCGATCCTTTCCCGGGAAAGCGTTCGCCGGATTCCGGGGTTCGTGCGGCTCGCGGTGGCGGCAGTGCTCGCCGGACTCGCGCTCTGGGCCCAGAGCATCCTCGGGAGCCACTGGCTCGAGCACTTCTCGATCGCCGTGCCGGCTCTCGCGGCGCTGGCCGTGCTGCTCGTGGGTGGTCCGCGTCTCGACCGAAAACCGAGCCGGCAGGCGGGTGCCTCCGTAGCCGGCGTAGCTCTCCTGCTCCTGGTGGTCGTCGAGGGGTGGGCGTGGATCCTGCTCGCACTTCTCGCCGTGGGCGCCGCTTACCTCACGGCCCGAGCAGCGATCGAGCTTCGGTGGATCCTGCTGAGGGGCGGCGACGTCGACGCAGACAAGGCGGCCGCGTACATGGCCGAGCTGCTGTCGGATGCGAGCGAGTCCGTCGAGGCGACGAGGGGTGGGGTTCCGATCGACCGGGCGACCAGGGGGAAGCTGCGAGGGCTCTTCGCCGGCCACGGGAAGCGCTCATACCTCTACCTCGGCGGCGAGACCGCGTACTCGGCGATCTTCGATTCGAACGACCAACCGTTCTTCAAGAGCTTCCTTCGGATCGACGTGGACGGCGAGAACGTCAAGATCTACTCCTTCGGAGTCGCCGAGGAGAACGCGCACGCGACGGTCGAGGATCACGTCCGCTGGAACGGAGCCCGGTGGACCGACGCCCGGGCGGTCCTGGGTGCGCCGACCGGCGCCGTCGTCGGGGAGGTCGACTGGTACGACGAGCCGAAGCTCGGCCTGCACCTTGACGAGGGGCAGTCCGGCAAGCGGTTTTTGGTCGAGCTCTTCGACCAGCAGTGGCACGAGGTCGGCGAAATCGACTACACGAACGCGGGCAAGGCCTGGGAACCGGCGTGGCAGGGTGGCCGGCCGCGGAGGATCAGACTCCGGGAAGCCGGTGCTGGAGCCGAGACCACGGTCTTCGCTTCGGGCGATTTCGTCTAGGAGGGTTTGGTGGGATAGCGCGCAGCCTGGCGGCACAGGCCGGTATTTCGCCAAGCCCTCCTACGGCGATACGCTCCACGCGATGAAGGTCGGGATCGTCGTCCCGTACTCGTGGTCGTTCTGGGGCGCCGTCGTCGAGCACGCGGAGCTTCAGGCGCAAGCGCTCCAGTCGCTCGGGATCGAGACCCGGACGATCATGGGCAACGACCCTCCGGGTCAGTTCACGCGGGCATTGCACCCGCGCGTCGGTCGTGACGGCCCGCCCCCGCCCGACGTGATTCCGGTCGGCCGCTCGGCGATCGTCCCTGCGAACGGGTCGCTGCCGAACATCATCCTCGGGCCGCGGTCCGTCTACCGGGTCAAGAAAGCGCTCGAGCGCGAAGAGTTCGACCTCCTCCATCTGCACGAACCGCTGACGCCCACTCTCTGCATTGCAGCTCTCGCGACCGCGAAGACGCCCATCGTCGCGACCTTTCACGCCTCGGGCGAGCTCGGCTGGACGAAGCTTGCGATGCCGGTCTGGGGCTTCCTCTTCGACCGGATCGACGTGCGCATCGCGGTGTCCGAGCAGGCGCGCGCCTCGGCTCAACGGTATGCGCCGGCCGACTACGAGGTGATCCCGAACGGCGTCCTGATCCCGCCGGAGGCCGACCCCTCTGGCCGCGAGCACCGGATCCTGTTCGTGGGCCGGCAGGAAGGGCGCAAGGGCCTGCCGATCCTGTTGCGGGCCTGGCCGGAGATCCGGCGGCGCACCGGAGCGAGCCTAAGAATCATCGGGGCCGATCCTCTCGCCGTGCGCCTCCTGATGGCGAAGCTGCGTACGCCGGACGACGGGATAGAGAATCTTGGCTTTCTCAGCCAGGAGCGGCTGACCGAGGAGCTCCTCTCCGCGAAGGCGATGGTGGCCCCTTCGCTCGGTGGCGAGAGCTTCGGCATGGTGCTGACGCGTGCTTTCGCCTGCGCCACGCCCGTCGTCGCCTCGGACATCGAGGGGTACCGCCAGGTGATGACGAGCGAGACGGGGATCAGCGTCCCACCCAGGGATCCGGCGCTCGTCGCCGATGCCGTCGTCGCGCTCCTCGCCGACGAGGCCGCCCGGTGCCGAGCGGGAGACGCGGCCCGGCGTCTCGCCGAGGAGCGCTACTCCTGGGACGGGATCGGCCGCCGCCTCGTGGACGTCTACGAGCGGGCGCTCGGCCGTATAGCCGTGGCCGCGTGAGGATCCCCTCCTCGACGTTCGGGCGCCTGGCGCTCGTCCTCCCCGGCCTGGTCGTCCTTGCCCTCCTCCTCTGGTGGCGGGGACCGGAGTGGTCTCTGGTCGGCGACGCCTTCAGGTTGGTGGAGTGGGCCTGGGTCTCGATGGCGCTCGGCCTGAATCTGCTCTCGGTTCTGATCCGGGCCGTGGCCTGGCAGACGGTGATCAAGCAGGCTTTGCGTCCGCCGTCCCCGTCGTTTCCGTATGTCTTCTCGGCCTTCTCGGTCGGGCTCCTTGCGAATGCCGTTCTCCCCGGTCGGATCGGCGAGCTCGCGCGCGTGGCCGTCCTTGCCCGGCGTGTGCCCCGAGGGGAGGGAGTCACGGGCCGGCTGCTCGGAACCGTCTTCGCACACCGGCTCTTCGACGTCGTCCCGGCGCTGCTTCTGACCGCGTTCGTCCTCGCCACAACAAGGATTCCGCGCTGGGCGGTCACGAGCATCGAGATCGTCGCCGTCATCGGCATCGCCCTCTTCCTCCTCGCGATCCTCGTCGCCGGCCGCGAGCTGCGTCCGCTGCCGGAGAGCGCGCTCGCTGTGCGGCGGCTTCTGGCCATGGCGCAGCGAGGCCTCCACGTCATGCGTGAGCCCAAGGCGGCGGTGCTCGCAGCCGTCCTCCAGACAGCCGGGTGGTCCGTTCAGCTGGTCGCTGTGTGGATGATGATGAAGGCCTTCGGGATCGAAGCACCGATCTCTGCGGCGGCCGTCGTCCTGCTCCTGATGAACGTCGCAACGATCTTCCCACTCTGGCCGGGAAACATCGGTCTCCTCCAGGCTGTGGTGGCGCTCCCGCTCGTCTCGTACGGCGTCGCCTATCCGACGGGGCTCGCCTTCGGCCTGGGTCTGCAGGTGCTCGAGATGTCGGTCGGCGTTGGAATCGGGCTGCTCTTCCTGACGCGGGAAGGCCTTACGTTCACGACGCTTCGGCAGATGCCCGACGAGGATTCGGAGGAGTCGGCAGCGGCCGAGGTCCTGCGGGAGGAGCCTCGTGCGCGCGCTGGCGTCTCCGGCTAGCCTCAAAGGCGTCCTCTCGGCGATCGACGCTGCGGCCGCCCTGGTCGAGGGACTCGGCCCTGCGGCCCGGCCACTGCCCGTCGCGGATGGCGGCGAGGGGACGCTGGACGTGCTGTCAGCGGCGGTCGGCGGAGAGTGGCGGGAGGCAGAGGTCTCCGATCCTCTGGGCCGCCCGGTTCGGGCGCGCTGGCTCCTCCTCGGCGACGGCACCGCCTTCGTGGAGTCGGCCGAGGCGATCGGCCTCGGCCTCCTGACGGAAGAGGAGCGCGATCCGCTAAAGGCATCGAGCCGGGGTCTCGGGGAGCTCATCGGGCACGCGATGGAGGCGGGCCCCGAGGAGATCGTCGTGTTCCTCGGCGGGACCGCGACCGTCGACGGTGGGGAGGGGCTCACGGAGGTGCTCGACGGCTTTCGCGTGCCCGTTCGCGCGGCGTGCGACGTGCGGGCCGCGCTGCTCGACGCCGTCTGGGTCTTTGCAGACCAGAAGGGCGCGACGGCCGATCAGCTCGGCGAGCTCGAGCGCCGGCTGCTCGCGAACCGCTCGCTTGCGCCGTTTCGTGGCTCCGCAGGCGCCGGCGCCGCGGGCGGGTTGGGCGCAGCGATGGCAGCACTCGGCGCTGAGCTCGTCGAGGGCGCGCCGCTCGTCCTCGAGCTCATCGGCTTTCGCGAGCGGATCAAGCGTGCCGACGTCGTCATCACCGGCGAGGGCACCGTCGATCAGACGACCTGGATGGGGAAAGCACCCGGCGAGGTCGCGCGTGCCTGCGCGGAGTCAGGAACCCGGTGCGTGCTTTTCGGCGGGCGGGTCGGCAGCCGGCCGGGCGGGGTCGAGATCTACGAGCTCAGCGGCGATCCTGCTCGGGCACGCGAGGATCTCGTCGCGCTCGGCGCGCTGCTGGCTTAGAGGCTCCACCTCGATGACGCTTCGTCGCAGGGGTGCGATGGGCGGTGGGAGCCAAGGACGCAGGGAGCGTTCATATGCTTGTCATCTGGGCGCGAGTGAGGACGCCGGATCCCGCCGTCCAGTGCGGCCCGGCGGCACAAGGCTCATTGTGGTGGAGCCTCTTTAGCTCGTCTCGTCCTGGCCGTACGTCTTCGCGAACGCCTGCAGGAGCTTCCAGGAGATCGAAGCGTTGCTCTCGACGAGCGGCCTGAAGTCCCAGAACGTCATGCCGTGGGCGACCATGTCGGTGTCGGCCGTGACCGTTGCGGTGCGCGCACCCTGTGCAATGAGGGCGATCTCGCCGAAGTAGTCGCCGGGGCCGAGGCGGCGGCGCTCGTCGCCGTGGACCGTGACCTTTGCGTTGCCGCTTTCGATCACGAAGAACCCGACGCCGCTCTCACCCTCGCGTGCGATCTCCTGGCCGGCCGAAAACTCCCGGCGCTTCATCGACTCGGCGACCTGCGAGAGCTCGCGCTTGTTTAGATCGGAGAAGAGCGGGACTTGCGCGACAAGCTCGGTTGTGTCCTTGTCCGCCATCGCGCGGATTCTAAGCAGGTTCCGCCGGCCGCATCGCCTCCACCTTGCGACCGAGCTCCTCGATCTTTCCCTGGGCGGAGTCGAGCTTCCCGGCGCATAGGCGGTAGAGCTCTTCCCCACGCTCCCAAAGTCCGATCGCATCGTCGAGGTCCGCCTGGCCGCTCTCAAGTTGCTGGACGATCTGCTCCAGCTGCTTCTGGGCCTCCTCGAAAGTCATTTGCGAGTGTCCTCCACCTTTGCGGCAATGCCGCCCTCGCCTAGCTCGACGTCGATGACCGCGCCTTCTGTGAGCTCGCGAGATGAACGCACGATGCGTCCGGCA
>JBKJWJ010000150.1:0-3797 GCA_046716905.1 Gaiellaceae bacterium | reverse complement strand
GCGCTGCACGCCCTCGGCGTGGTCATGGGCGTGCCCGTGCAGCCCGCCTGGCACGGCGAGGCGACGCTCCCGCCCGTGGACCTCGTCGTCCTCCCCGGCGGGTTCTCGTACGGGGACTACCTCCGCTGCGGAGCCATCGCACGGTTCTCGCCGGCGATGCGCGGGGTCGCGGCATTCGCCGACGACGGCGGCCCCGTGCTCGGGATCTGCAACGGCTTTCAGATCCTGTGCGAAGCCGGCCTGCTTCCCGGCGCGCTGCGGCCGAACGAGTCCCTCTCGTTCATCTGTCGCGATGTCGATCTCCGGGTCGAGCGCACCGACTCGCCTTTCATGAGCCTCTGCGAGCCCGGCCAGACCCTGACGATCCCAGTGAAGCACGGAGAGGGATGCTGGTTCGCTGACGACGAGCTCCTTGCCGAGCTCGAGGCGAACGGCCAGCTCGTCCTCCGGTACGAGGAGAACCCGAACGGCGCGGTCGCCGACGTCGCAGGGGTCGTCAACGCCGAGAGAAACGTCATGGGCCTGATGCCGCATCCCGAGCATGCGGTCGACCCACTCCTCGGCTCGACCGACGGCGCCCTGATCCTCCGCGGGCTGATCGCGGCGGCCCGAGATCGAACTGCGATAGCGGCTTAGCGGTCGTTCGGCGTCACCCCCCTACGAACCCGAGCGCGGCCGCCAGCGACGGGTGATCGCCGAGCCGATCCCGTAGTCGCTCGAGATCGGCGCCGCGCAAGGTCACCGGCCCACGTCTCGCGGTGCCGTCAGTCGTATACGCGAACCGGACGAGCCAGTCGCCTTTGTCGTCCTCGAGCAGCTGGACGACCGACGCGAAGCGCTTCTGTCCGGCCCGCTGCGGAATCGTCACCTCCTCGAGGAGCTTCGCCTTGCCCCATGCGGTGGTGATCTTCGTCATGACGCGACGCTAGCCCGGAGAAACGCGCGCGTGGGTGACGAGTTCGTGCCGAGAGTGTGTCGAGCGGCAGCTAGCCCCAGCGCAGGCCGGTCGCGGCAGGAGCGGGCTCCAGGGGGCTCGCCGCCAGCCTTGGGGGCAGGGGCGTCAGGTTGTAGCCGCCGGGCGCCACGTCGTTCGAGGAATCGGCGTGGAAGAGCGACGCGAGGTGCTGGATGTGACCCCGTCCGACGCCCAGCTCGAACTGACCACCGCCGTACATTCCGATCGACCGGTCCGCGCAGTAGTCGTAGGCGGCGAAGAGTCGCTCGATCGACCCGAAGCGCGAGGGCTTGATGTTGATCGTCCGGGGCGGAAACGAGCGTGCCTCGATGTCTGCGACCGAGTGGATCGGCGCATCCCAGGTGATCCGATCACGGTGCTGCCGGAGGACGTCGTCCGTCTCGGGCGTCAGGGCAGGATCCTCGATCCAGGCCGAGGCAAAGGCCTCGGCTACCCCCGTGTAGAGCTCCGGATTCGGCGGGTTGTCAACGGGGGTGCCCTGGTAGGCACCCTTCAGGTCGACGACGTCCACAGCGTCGAAAGCCGCCAGCCCGGCGATGAGCTCATCTGTCCAGTCAGGGACAGGGTCGAGCTTGAATCGCGTTCCCGGATACTCCTCGAGCAGTTGCTTGATCGGATCGAGAGACGAGGGCTCCCCGAGCCGCAAGGACACCACGAACCGAACAGGCTGCGTCGGGCGCCCGACGGCGTACGCGAGGGAGTGACCCGCCTGCCGCAACGCCAGATCGAGCGCCGCGCTCTCGAAGCCCCAGCGCCGGTAGTCGAGGTATGCGTCCATCGCAGGCGGCTCGGCGAACAGCTCGAGGCCGTCGAGGTGGTGCGAGAAGGTCTCGACCGTCCAGTCGCCGGCTACCTCGAACGGCGGCGCGGCGTGCAGCCGTTCGTGCTCCTCGGCGTCGTAGGTGACGTCTTCGCCGACGCCCTCCTCCCCGCCACCGCGGAGCCTGATCTCCGTCGTTACCCGGGTGAAATCGGTGGAAATCGGCTGCTCGAGCCGCTCGAGCTCGTATCCCTCAATGACGAGTGGGAGCCCGGAGACGCGTTCGAAGATGGACACAATGGCGAGTATGTCGATCCGCACGCTCCTCGTCGCATCGGTGCTCGCAACCCTGGTCGGCTGCGGCGGCGAGTCCCGCAGAGAGGTCAGGCTCCTGGCACCGGCCGGTCTTGCCGAGGAAGCGGAGATCGCACGCTTCGAGCGCGATTCCGGATGCCAGGTCGATCTCCGTGTCTACGACGACGGCGAAGATCTCGGGGCGATCGCCGCCCGGCGCGACACCGACGTGGTCGCAGGGCCCGTCCCGCGTGGCGGCCGCGCGCACGACTCCGTCGACCTCGTACGAGCGACGCTCGAGAGTGGCGTCGTGCTGACCATTCCCCGGGATCTCGCACCAGCGTTCGGCACCGCGAGAGTCGAGCCGGCAGGGACACGCGAGACGGCCTGGACGATCCGAGCAGAGGGCGACAACGACGATTGCGCCCGCCGCTTCGTCGCCTACGTGACCTCCCAGTAGATCCCGGTGTCGAGCAGCCCGAGGAAGGCCTCCGGATCCGGAATCGCGTCCTCGGGAGGCCGTACCCCCGTGAAGCGGAGCCGCCCCTCGTGGAGCTCGACTGCCGCGCGAGCCGCCGGTTCCGAGGTCGACCGGGCCGAGCCGCCGCGGGTCAGCGTCCAGCCGACCACCCTCCGAGTCGGGCCCGCGACGTCGACGAGATGGACGGCGACCGCGGCCTCAGATTGCTCGTAGGGCGTCAGCTCCTCGCCCTCGCCGAGCGCCAGCAGCTTCTCCAGGAGGCCCGGGGCGAGGCAGAGTCGAAACGACGCTGATTCCAGGCTCGGGAAGGCGCGCGGCAGCGTCTTCAGCTCCGAGTGGAGCGTGTAGATGCCCTTCGCCCGGCCCACGGGCTCGGGTAGGTCGCGCTCGGCCTCGCCGGACAGCGGCTCGACCTCCCGCACCTCGCCGCCTGCGACGATCACGGGTTTCATCTGCAGCTCATCGAGGAGGGTACGAACCGAGTAGGGGGCCGGAAACGGATGCCCCGCGGCCGCCGGGTCGCGCGCCGCAGCCCAGACCTCGAGTGACTGAGGGTCCTCCTCGAGGCGCGCAACCGCCGCGGCCGTCAAGAGATTCGTCTTGCCCGGCGCCGACCCCATCCCGAGGAGCCCGCCCAAACCCGCTGCAGCGAACTCGGCATCGAGGGCGAGTTGCTCCGTCGTCACGTGGTACAGGCCGCCGAGGTCGACGTACTGGACGCCGGCCTCGAGCGCGCCGCGCATGACCGGGAGGTTCAGCCGGTAGTCGGCGCAGTTGACGACAACCGTGCAGCCGTCGAGGCCGCGGGCGACAGCCGAGGGATCCGATGCGTCGAGCGCTTCGTCTCCCTCGAGCCGAGCGTCGCGCCGAGCGACGCGCGCACCCCACTCCTCGAGGAAGCCGACGACGCGGCGTCCGATCGTGCCAGAGGCTCCAACGACGGCGATCACAGGTTGCGGAAGGTTCCAGTCACTTTCAGTAGGGTCTCAAAGCATGTCGATTCGCGAGCGGACGGGGTCGTCCGAAGCCGTCATCGCGGCGCGTGAGCGCTACGTGGCGCGCGGAATCGCGACGACGCCGATCGTCGTCGCGCGCGCGGACGGCGCTCGAATCGAGGACGTCGAAGGGCGCACCTACATCGATTTCGCGGGCGGGCTCGGTTGCCAGAACGCGGGCCACGGACTGCCGGCCGCAGTCGAGGCGATCCGCGAGCAGCTCGATAGCTATTTGCACCAGTGCTTCATGGTCGGCATGTACGAACCCTACGTCGAGGTCTGCCGGCTGCT
>JBKJWJ010000149.1:0-3588 GCA_046716905.1 Gaiellaceae bacterium | reverse complement strand
GCCGCATCGTCCAGAGCTTCCCGCGGTACATCGACGGGTAGACGCCGCGGGTGTACGGATAGACCCCCGGGTAGCCGAGGTCGCGGTCCTCGTCGACCTGCACCGAATCGACGGTGTAGAGCGGGTCTACCTCGAGGCCTGAGATCGTCGTGAAGAGCTCTCCCTGGCGCTCGGGCGACGCCTCGTAGAGCTGGCGGCGCCATTCCCCGATGCCGTCGAGCGCGGCCGTCCGATCCTCGGTTGTAGCCATGCAGGGGAATTGTACGAACTGGACTCAGGTAACTCCCCCAAGCACCCGATAGAGGGATCGCAGCCTGATGAACGCTTCGCCTGCCCTCATTCCCGCGCGCCCAGCGCCGCCCGGCGCGGAGAAGCCGCCGCGCCTCGCCCTTCGGTTCGCGGCCTACACGGGAATCGTCCTGCTCGTCGTCGGCGTCTTGATCCTGTGGGTGCTCCAGCGCGACGTCACGAGCCGCGCGGAGAGTCGCGTCGAGCAGCAAGCACAGCAGGTCGCGGAGGCCACGCTCCGAACCCACCTGAAGAGCTCCGACTTCTCGAAGCCCGTCGGCCCGAAGCGCCGCCTGGCGCTCGACGCGGTCTTCCAGGACAAGACGTTCCTCAGCGAGATCCTTCGCGCCACGCTCTACAACCCGAACGGACGAGTCACGTATTCGACCGAGCGCTCGCTGATCGGAACTCTCCGTCCCAACAAGGAGCTCTCCTCCGCCCTCGAAGGCAACCGCGAGCGCGCCGTCGTTCCGCTCGACGCGCCCGGCGACGGGACGAGGGTGCTGCGAACCGTCGTACCGGTCCGACCCCAGGGCGCACCGCATCCGATCGGCGCGCTCTCGCTCTCGCAGGACTACCGCGCGATCGACGTCCAGATCCATGAGGCGATTCAGCACACGGCCGTCATCCTCCTCGTCGCGCTCCTGGCGCTCTGGGCGTCTCTGATCCCGCTGCTTCGTAGAGCGACCGCCCAGCTCAACACGCGCAACCGCCAATTGACAGATCAGGCCTCGGATCTCGAGGAAGCGCTCCAGGAGCGGCACCGGGCTCAGGAAAGCGTCGCGCAGCTCGCCGCCATCGTCGAGGCCTCCGACGACGCGATCACACGGACCGCGAAGGACGGGACCGTCGTCACCTGGAACCCGAGCGCGGAACGGCTCTTCGGCTACGCGGCCGGGGAGATCGTCGGCAAGCCTCTCAGCCTCCTCGTCCCCGCGAATCGGTTCGACGAGCTCTCGTCGGTTGCCAGGCGAATCAACAGCGGCGCCGGCGCCGAGCACCACGAGACTCGCGGCCTCCGCAAGGACGGAACGGAGGTGAACCTCTCACTGACCGTCTCTCCGATCCGCGACGGCGACGGCGGGGTCACCGGCGCCGCCGTCATCGCCCGAGACGTCACGAACATGAAACGGCAGCAAGCGCAGCTCGAAGCTCTCCTCTCGAAGGAACGGGTTGCCCGCGCCGACGCCGAGGCCGCGCGGGAGGCGCTTGCCGTGCAGAACGAGCGGCTGCGCGAGCTCGACCGCCTCAAGGACGACTTCATCTCGCTCGTCTCCCACGAGCTTCGTACGCCGCTGACCTCGATCCAGGGGTACCTGGAGCTGCTTCTCGACGGCGGTGCCGGCGAGCTCGGCTCGGAACAGGCTCGGTTCCTCACCGTCGTGGACCGGAACTCGCGGCGACTGATGCAGCTCGTCGGCGACCTACTCTTCATGGCGCAGGTCGAGGCGGGCAAGCTCGCACTCGACCTCGACGAAGTCGATCTCACCGAGGTGATCAACGAGTGTCTCGAGGCCGCAAGGCCGACCGCCGACGAGCGACAGCTCGAGCTCGTCGCCGAGATCCAGGAGATCCCCACCATGCTTGGCGACCGCTCGCGGCTCGCCCAGGTGCTCGACAACCTCGTCTCGAACGCCCTGAAGTTCACCCCCCACTCGGGCAGCGTGTCCGTTCGGGTCTCCACTGACGGCGACGATGCCCTCGTGGAGATCGTGGACACAGGCGTGGGGATTCCCGCGGGCGAGCAGGAGCGGCTCTTCGAGCGTTTTTTCCGCAGCTCGAATGCGACCGAGCAGGCGATCCCGGGCACCGGGCTCGGCCTGACGATCGCGAAAACGATCGTCGAGCGCCACGAAGGCTCGATCACGATCGAGAGCGTGGAAGGTGCCGGCACCACCGTGCGGGTGCGGCTCCCGGTCCGTCACACCGAAGCATTGGCCGAGGAGGTCGCAGCGTGAGTTCCCGCCCGCTCGTCCTGATCGCCGACGACGACCCCGACATCCTCATGCTCATCTCCCTGACGCTCGAGCGGGACGGCTATGAGGTCGTCGTCGCCACGAACGGGCTCAGCGCCTACGAGACGGCACTCGAGCGCATCCCCCATCTCATCGTCCTCGACCTGATGATGCCCGGCATCGACGGACTCGAGGTCGCACGCCGTCTCCGGGCGGAGGAGACCACCCGAGACGTACCAATCGTCATCGTCACGGCGTTCGCCGAGGAGACTCGGGCGGCAAAAGCGCTCGAAGCCGGGGCCGACCTCTACCTGGCGAAGCCCTTCAGCCCACGCGACCTGCTCTCCAAGACCGCATCGCTGGTCCTGGAGCGACGACCGCGTTCGCGGCTGGCCTCCTAGGAGGGGCCTCCTAAGAGGGGCGCCTGGGCCGATAGGCGTAGCCGAAGCCGCGCCTGGTCTCGATCGGCGCCTCGTCCGGAGCTTCGGGAGACAACTTCTTGCGCAGGTAGCCCACATAGAGCTTCACCTGCTCGCGAGAGGCGTCAGCCCCGCCCCAGACGAGCTCCAGCAGCTGTTCCTGCGAGAGCACCTGGTTTGGGTGGCGCACGAACGCGGTCAGCAGCCTGAACTCGAGCGGTGTGAGCTCCACCGGCCGCCCCGCCGCCGTCACCTCCCGCTGCGCAAAGTCGATCGAGACGAACGGATCCGAGTACGCCTCGGTGGCCGCCTCGCGGCCGCCCGCGCGCCGGAGAAGCGCCTCGATCCTGGCGATGAGCTCCTGCCGGCCAAATGGTTTCGTGACGTAGTCGTCAGCGCCCGCACGGAGCCCCCGGGTCTTTTCGAGCTCCTCCGAGCGCGCGGTGAGCATGACCACCGGTACATCGCTGAGCTCACGGATCCGCTCGAGGGTCGTCCAACCGTCCAGACCGGGCATTCCCACGTCCAGGAGGACCAGGTCGGGCCGGCCGGCAAAGAACTCCTGCAGCGCCTCCTTGCCGTCCCGCGCCTCGGCGACGCCAAAGCCGCGACGCTCGAGGAGCTCGCGCACGAGACCCCTGATGTCGGGGTCGTCATCGACGACGAGGATCCGTTGCCCACTCACGATGTCCAGAGCCTACGAGGCCCCACGGACGCAGAAAGGGGCCTTCGCCTACCTCGAACGAGGGAATTGGGACGCGTCCAGACCATTTTCATACCGAAAACCTGCGCCTCTCCCGCCTGGCCTTACGAAGACGTGTCTGCCTCCCCGGACGGAGAGGCGGAATCGAGAGAGCGGTGACTGAGATGACAAGCAACCTTCTTCGGATACTCACAGGCGTCGGGGCGACGATCGCCACGGCCAC
>JBKJWJ010000148.1:0-3916 GCA_046716905.1 Gaiellaceae bacterium | reverse complement strand
GACCCGCTCTACACCGTCGATTCGGTGCAGGTCGACGAGGACCGCGACCTCGGCTACCCGGGGGTCTATCCGTACACCCGCGGCGTCTACCCGTCGATGTACCGCGGGAAGCTCTGGACGATGCGGCAGTTCGCCGGATTCGGCACCGCGGCGGAGACGAACGAACGGTTCCGGTACCTCCTCGAGCACGGCCAGACCGGCCTCTCGACCGCGTTCGACATGCCCTCGCTCATGGGCTACGACTCCGACCATCCGCGCTCGCTCGGTGAGGTAGGGCGCGAGGGCGTGGCGATCGACTCGCTCGAGGACATGGAGACGCTCTTCTCCGGCATCCCGCTCGGCGAGGTCTCGACCTCGATGACGATCAACTGCACCGCGCCGATCGCGCTCGCCTTCTACGCCTGCGTCGCGGAGATCCAGGGCGTCCCCCGGTCGCAGCTCCGAGGAACGATCCAGACGGACATCCTCAAGGAGTACATCGCGCAAAAGGAGTGGATCTATCCGCCTGAGCCGTCCATGCGGCTCGTCACCGACATGGTGGAGTTCTGCGCGCAGGAGATGCCGCAGTGGCACCCGATCTCGATCTCGGGCTACCACATCCGGGAAGCCGGCTCGAACGCGACCCAGGAGCTCGCGTTCACGCTCATGAACGGCTTCACCTACGTCGAGGCGGCGGTGGAGCGCGGGCTCGACGTCGATGATTTTGCTCCTCGGCTTTCGTTCTTCTTCAACGCTCACCTCGACTTCTTCGAGGAGATCGCCAAGTACCGCGCCGCTCGACGCATTTGGGCGCGCGAGCTGCGCGAGCGCTACGGCGCGAAAAACCCGCGCTCCTGGCTCATGCGCTTCCACACCCAGACCGCCGGCGTCTCGCTGACGGCGCAGCAGCCCGAGGTCAACATCGTCCGGACCGCACTCGAGGCGCTCTCGGCGGTGCTCGGCGGAACGCAGTCGCTGCACACGAACTCCTTCGACGAGGCGCTTGCGCTGCCGACGGAGAACGCCGTCCGGCTCGCGCTTCGCACCCAGCAGGTGATCGCGCACGAGACCGGCGTCGTCAACACGATCGACCCGCTCGGAGGCTCGTACTTCGTCGAGGACCTGACGAACCGGCTCGAGGCGGAGGCCTATGAGTACTTCGAGCGAATCCGCTCGCTCGGCGGTGTCATCCCGGCGATCAAGGAGAACTTCTTTCAGCAGGAGATTGCCGACGCCTCGTTCCGCTACCAGCGCGAGGTCGAGGCCAAGCAGCGGATCATCGTCGGCGTCAACCGTTACCAGTCGGAGGACGAGCAAGAGCTCGAGATCCTCCGCATCGACCCCGCGCTCGAGGGAGAGCAGATCGCTCGCGTGAAGGCGCTGCGCGAGAGGCGCGACTCTGCGGCAGTTGAGACGGCGCTCGCCCGACTCAAGCAGGGCGCCGAGGGCGACGCCAACCTGATGCCCCTGATGGTGGACGCCGCAAAGGCGTACGTGACCATGGGGGAGATGTGCGACACCCTTCGCGAAGTTTGGGGCGTCTGGCGCGAGACTCCCGTTTTTTAAGTCTTCGAGCCTTAACCTGGCTTAACCCCGCGCTAACCGGAGTGCCCGAGGGCTCGTCTAACCTGTGAAACGTGAACGACGGCGGCCTGCTCAGCTCTCGAACCCTCAATCGCGCACTGCCCTGGATTGCCGGCGCGGTGCTGCTGCTCGGCGTGCTCGCGTTCTGGCAGACGCGGGCCGAGCCGTCGAAAACGGGCCAGCAGTTTACGAACAATCCGGTGAGGAACGTCGCCTCTGACAAGACCGTTCCACTGCCTCCCGAGGCACGCCAGGTCGCCGTGAAATTCATCAAGACCGCCGTCGTCCGCAAGAATCTCCGCCAGGCTTGGGCGATCTCCGGGCCGGTCATCAAGCAGGACCTCTCGCTCCGCGAGTGGATGACGGGCGAGATCCCCGTCGTCCCGTATCCGGACGCCGCGGTCGACGAGTCGCCCGTCAAGGTCGACTGGTCCTTCCCGAACGACGTCTCACTGCAGGTCGTCATGCAGCCCAAGCAGGGCTCGAAGGAGAAGCCGCAAGTCTTCTACATCGGCATCCAGAAGTTCGGCTCGGGCGCAGCGGCGAAGTGGCTCGTGAACTACTGGGCGCCCTACGCGCCTCCGCCGGTCCCGAGCGCACCTCAGCAGGGCTAGTAACCGCCCGCCCGGACGTGCGTGCGAGCGTGAGAGGCCTCTTCTTCTCACCTCGGGCGCGTAGACGGCTGGCGTGGATCGGCGCCGGTGTCGCAGTCGTCGCCGCCACCGTCGCCGCCGGCGTCATGTGGCCGGACACCACCAAGGAGGCGCCTAACAGGTTCTCCGGGGAGCAGGCGTACGTGTACCGCGAGCCCGAGAAGGTCGACCTCACCCGGGCCGAACGGGCCAGGGCGCTCGCGACGGCGGCGAACTTCGTCACGCACGCGGTCGCTCGGCGGAAGGTGGAGCTGGCGTACGACCTCGTCGGCCCCGACCTCAAGGGAGGCATGACGAGGGCCCAGTGGAGCGAGGGATCGATCCCGGTCGTCCCGTTCCCGGTTCGGGAAGCGCGTTGGAAGGTCGAGTACTCCTACATCGACGCGCTGGGGCTCCAGGTGCTCCTGCTTCCAACGCCGAAGTCGAAGCTGCGCCCGGCCGTGTTCGCCATGGAGCTGACACCCACCGGCGATGAGGACGCCCGTGGCTGGCAGGTCGCCTCCTGGGCTCCTACGGGGATGACCGGAGCGGGCGCGGCCGCGACTCAGACTCCGGGAGCCGGCGGAGTCCCGAACCTCGGTGCGACGCTCTCCGGGGGCGAGGCGCGCCTCGACACGAGGTGGCTCCTTGCGCCGATCGGGCTCCTCCTCCTCGTGCCACTGATCGTCAGCGCCTTCTATGTCCGCAGCTGGCGCCGCGGGCGGCGGGCGGCTGCCGCCTACCGCCGCTCCTAGATCTCGGTCTCGAAGCCGTCGTGGACCTGCTCGTATCCAGGCTCGAGCGGGCGCTCTTCCGGGCGGTGAGTAAGGAGTAGGCGCTTAGCTCCTGCCGAGTCGGAGGCGGCTTTGGCTTCGGCCGCGGAGAGATGGCCGCGAGTACCTCCTTCGGGGCTCGGCTCGAGGAGCGTCGCTTCGCAGAGGAAGAGGTCGGCGTCCCGCGCCAGCTCCGCCAGCTGGTCGCTCGGCCCGCTGTCGCCGGAGTAGGCCATCGTCTTCCCGTTGCTCGAGACCCGGAAGCCGAACGCGAGCAGGTCGTAATGAAGGACACGGCGGGGCGTGATCCGAAAGCCTGCGGTCTCGAACTCCTCGCCCTCCGCGTACTCCCGCACGGTGAAGGCCTGCTCGAACATGTCCCGAGTGCCGAGCCTTTGGCCGATCTCGCAGAGAAGCTTGTAGCCGCCCGGCGGAACCCAGAGCTCCGGCCGGGGTTGCTCGGCGGCCGGACCGAACCAGAGCGCCCAGACCCAGGGGATGACGTCGCCCCAGTGATCGAGGTGGAAGTGCGTGAGGCAGATGGCGTCGACGCGAGGCCAGTCCTCGAGCTCGCGAAGCTTCGCGAGGACGCCGGCCCCGCAATCCAGCAGGACGCGGCCCGGTGGCGCGTCGACCAGGTAGCCGGACTGCGCGCCGCCGGGATTGGGCCACGCAGGCGAGCAGCCGATCACCGTCAACCTCATCGACATAGTCTGGCCTATACCCGGACGGCGACCGGACGTCTCATCTTCCGCGGAAGTTCCATTCCTATACTCACGGCCAGATGGCCGGGAAGATTCGAGTGGTGATCGCCAAGCCGGGCCTCGACGGTCACGACCGCGGGGCGAAGATCATCGCGCGGGCTCTGCGCGACGCCGGCATGGAGGTCATCTACACGGGGCTCCACCAGACGCCGGAGCAGATCGTCGAGACCGCGATCCAGGAGGA
>JBKJWJ010000147.1:0-4158 GCA_046716905.1 Gaiellaceae bacterium | reverse complement strand
ACCCCTTCCGCTACTGGCTCGCCGCCCCGGGGCTCGTCAGCGACGCGGTGTTCGGGTTCGGGCTCGTGGCTGCGCTACTCGGCCTCGCACGCGGGCGTCTCTGGCTCGTGATCCTCGGGCTCATGATCGCGACAGCCGCGCGCCAGACGGCCATACCGGCCGCGCTCGCTCTTGCCGTTCTGCTGACGGTGCGGCCACTGCCGTCGTTCGTGAACCGTCCGGCGCGCTTCTGGGGCGCGGCGGCAGTCGCATTCGTGCCGATCGCCGTCTATGCGGCTGTGAGGGGAGTGGCGGCGAGCTTCTCGATCCGCGATCTGCCACCGCTTGGCGAGCTGACGGTTCTCGCGGACAGCCCAAGACAGATCGCGGGCCACACCGGTCGGATCCTGCTCGGGATCCTCTTTCCGCTCGCTGCGCTGGCCGCCTGCGGGACGCGGAGCATTCGGGCAATCGGGCCACTCGTCGTTGCGGTCGCGATCGTGGCGCAACCGTTCGTGTTGACGTCGGATTGGGTCGATCTCAACGAGCCGCGGCTTGCCGGGCTCGCCGTGCCGGCGCTCACGGTGGGAGTGGCGATGCTCATGGCCCGGATCCGGATCGGAGCGGCGACTGCGGGCGTCGTCTGTGCGGCGCTGCTCGCCGGCTCTTTCCACCACATCTATTCGAGCGTCGACCTCGGCCGCTCCGTCTGGGTCGGGATCGCTGCGCTGGCAGCAGCTGTGACCGCGGTCGCGCTCGCCGCCGCTCGGCTCAGGTCGGAGGAAGACGAGCGCGAGGCGGCCTCGGGATAGCCGGCGGCCAGCAGCCGCCGCGGTGAGCAACGGTGCGACCGGCGACAAGCTTCTCGTCCGCCGCGAAGACGAGCTGCACGTGGCCCGCCGAGGTTCGCCTTCGCCTATGCACGCTTGATCATCCCGGCGCCGCTGCTCCTAGAGATCTCTGCGACTGGCGAGTTAGCGATCGCCGGTCGCCCGCGCCGGACGGTGAGGTAGCCTGCCCGCGGCGCTCGGATGCGCATTTCGTTCCTGATCCCGACCTACAACGAACGGGCCACCATCGGCGAGGTGCTCGAGCGGATCGAGGCGCTCGGGCTCGACCGGCAGGTCATCGTGGTCGACGACGGCTCCACCGACGGCACCATCGACCTGCTTCGCGCGTGGCAGGCGGAGCACGCGGATGTGGTCGTCCTCCGGCAGAAGAACACCGGCAAGGGCGCAGCCGTCCGCGCCGCTATTCCTCATATCGACGGCCAGATAGCGGTGATCCAGGACGCGGACATGGAGTACGACCCCGCCGACGTACCCGCGCTCGTCGAGCCGATCGAGCGTGGCGCGGCCGACGTCGTCTTCGGCTCGCGCCTTTCCGGCGGGCGCCCCCAGCGCGCATATCTCTTCTGGCACCTCGTGGGGAACCGCTTTCTGTCCGTCCTCACCGGCATCCTTTACAACACGACGCTGAGCGACATGGAGACGGGTTACAAGGCCTTCCGGAGCGAGATCCTGCGCAGCCTCGACCTGAAGCAGAACGGATTCTCGATCGAGCCCGAGATCACCGCCAAGGTGTGTAAGCGGCACCTTCGGATCTACCAGCTGCCCATCTCCTACTACGGGAGGACGTACGACGAAGGGAAGAAGATCACGTGGCGAGACGGTTTCAAGGCGATTTGGGTGCTGATCCGCGTCCGCTTCGCCGACTGAGGTGAGGCACGCGGTGACGCGTCCGGCCCTGCCACATCCGGCCTTGCCGTTCGCGCTGCTCGCCGTCGTCGTGGCGACGGTGGTCTGGCAGGCACCGCATGCGTTCCTCGACGCAGCCCGGGACATCTCCTCGCGCCACGGTCTGACCGAGGCGGAGCGGTCTTTTGCACCGGTGCGCGCGAACGACCTTCCGATCGAGGCTTTCACCGGAGCCGCTGCGGCGATCCCGGCGGACGCGACGTATCACGTGGTCGTAGGCGAAAACGTTCCCCTTCGGGGGAACCAGGAGATCGCGCTGACGCCTCTCTTCGAGTACTGGCTCTTCCCGCGACGCTCGACAAAGCGGCTCGCGCAAGCCGACTGGGTGATTGCGTACGGAGCATCGACCGAGACCCTCGGGCTTCAGCTCGCCGAGCGCCAGATCGAAGTCTCGCCCGGGGTCGTCGTCGCGGAGGTCAAACGCTGATCCGGGCCGTTCTCGGGATCGTCCTGCTGGACGCGATCTATCTCGGCCTCGGCGCGGCTGCCCTCTACGCGAGCGGAATGCAGCTCCCCGGGCGGATCCGGTCTGCCGGGCTCTCGCTCGCGCTCGGCTGGGCACTGTTTGCAGTGATCGCCTCGCTCGCACTCGTCCTGGGGCTCTCCCTCGCCGCCTGGCAGATCGTCACCCTGTCCGTAGCGGCGGCGGCGGGCGCGCTGCTTCGCCGCAGCCGCCGCGTGCAACCCGCTGCCCCGGAGCTCTCGGACGAGGGCTGGCGTCGTTATCTCGGTCTCGGAGCGGCCGCGTTGCTCGGGAGCTACCTCGGCCTGCTCGTACTGCGCGCGCTGTTCGCCCCCGCGGACACGAACTACGACAGCTGGGCATTCTGGATCTCGAAGGCACAGGCGATCTACTTCTTCGGCGGCCTCGACACGGGCTCCGGCGGCTTCACCAGCTTCGACAACCCGGAGTACCCGCCCGCCGCGCCGGCGCTCGACGCAGCCGTCTTCCGCTTCGCCGGTGGCGTGGAGACGTCGGCACTCCCGTTTCAGCATGCACTCCTCGGGGCGACATTCTTCGTCGCGGCGGCCGCGCTCCTGAGCAGGCGCGTGCGGGGTTGGATTCTGTGGCCGTCGCTGCTCGCTCTCGCGCTCGCGCCCAACATCGCCCTCTACTTCGAGGCCGCGCTCGCTGACCTCGCCGTCGCGTACCTTGTCGCTCTCGGAGCGATCGCGTGCGCCCTCTGGCTCCTCGAAGAAACGCGCGGATCGCTCCTCGTGGCCGCGATCTTCCTGGCCGCTGCCTCCTTGACCAAGACGGAAGGGTTCATGCTCTCTGTTGTGCTGGTGGTCGCTCTTGCTCTGGCCACGCTCGTGAAGACTCGGCCGCGGCGACCGCTGCTGCTGCTGGCGTCGGCTCCAATTCTGGCGCTCGCGTCGTGGAAGGTGTGGCTTGCGGCGACCGACCAGGCGCTCGGGTCGGTCCTCTACAGCGTCTCCGACGCGCTTCGACCCGCCTATCTGGCCGACCGCACCGACCGGCTGACCTACGCGGCAGGAGAGCTCCTCGGGCTCGTATTCGACCCGCAGCGCTGGCTCTTGATCGGTCCGCTGGCACTGGTTGCGGGAATCCTGGCGCTGGCGCGACAGCCGGCACTCGCCATCTTCTACCTCGGGTGGCTCGTGATCGGCTTCGCGGGGCTGACGAGCGTGTACTGGATCAGCAACGCCGACGTGGCGTGGCACGTGGGCACGTCGGCGAACCGCGTCGCGGCGTCGCTCATGATCTTTGCCGGCGTCCTCTTGCCTCTCCTCCTGGCCGAGCTCGGGCGACGGCCGCAGGGCCCGTGACGCACCCCGACGCGCCGGCCCGCAGCCGGACGCGACTGATCGCCTGGGTCGGGATCGCGCTCTCGCTCGTCTTCGCCTACCTCGCGTTTCGCGACGTCGATTTCGATGCCCTTGGCCGGGCGCTGACGAGCCAGGAGTACATCTTCCTCGTCCCCTCCGGCGCCGCGCTCGTCGTCGGTGTTTTGCTTCGAACGTGGCGCTGGCAGCTCTTGTTCGAACGCGGCTCACGGCCCGCGTTTCCACTCGTCGCCAACGCTCTCCTGATCGGCTACCTGTTCAACACGATCCTCCCCGCTCGTGCGGGCGAGGTCGTGCGGGTGCAGGTGCTCGGGCGGCGGACGGGAATCTCGCGTGCTCAGGTGTTGGCGACGGCCGTGCTCGAGCGCACCTACGACGTGGCCGTGCTGGTGCTGCTGCTTGCTTGCGCAACGCCGTTTCTACCCACGGTTTCGTGGCGGACACCTGCGCTGGTACTCGGGGCTGTGCTCGCGAGCGCACTTTTTGCCGCAGCTCTGGCCGCACGGAAATCGAGCTCCCTCCCGAAGCCTTTCGTTCGCCGCCTCGCCCAACTCCCCTTTCTCGATCCGGCGCGCGTGGACAGGGTTGGGGACAACTTCATGCGGGGACTGGT
>JBKJWJ010000146.1:0-2964 GCA_046716905.1 Gaiellaceae bacterium | reverse complement strand
CTGCTGGGGCTCGGTGTCCTGAAGGTTGCGCTGCACCGCTCGAAGGGCACGCCGCTTCCAGAAGAGTGGGCGGGCCTGGACGACCAGTTCAGGGTCAGCTAGGGCAACTTGGCTCTGGTTACGGTCGGGCCCGTCGCGGAGCTGCCACCGGGAACCGTGAAGATCGTCCACGTTGGCCAGGTCGCGGTCGGCGTCTACAACCTCGACGGGGAGTTCTACGCGCTCGAGGACCGGTGCTCGCATGACGACGGCCCGCTCGCCGAGGGCGACTTCGACTCCGCGACGGGCGTTGCGGTCTGCCCGCGGCACGGTGCGAACTTCGACATCCGCACGGGACGGGCGCTGACGCTTCCGGCCTACGAGCCCGTGGACACCTTCCCGATCGTCGTGGAAAACGGTGTCGTGAAAGTCGAAGTCGCCTGACTGCTCGAGCCCTGTCTCGGGGTCAGACCCCCGGACAGGGCTGCGGAGGACAATCGAGCGCTCCAGCGGCCACACCGCGCGGCGCTTGCGTCTCCGGCATCGTCCCGAAAGGACCGTTGCTGGGGTCAGACCCCAAGACGTGGCTGCCTGGGGCTTGGCTCTGTCGCGATTAGGCTAAGTCTGTGCTCGACCACCGTGTTCGCACCGTGCTCCGACGCCTCGAGGCCGAGGACGCGGAGGAGCGTGCCCAGGGTGTCGCACGCGAGCTCCGGTCCCGTCAGGTCGCTCGCACGACGGGGCAATTCCTCTTCGCCCTCGTCGCCCCGCAGGCCGACTGCGAAGTGCTGGAGATCGGCGGCTCCCGCGGGTACTCGACGATCTGGCTCGCTGCCGGCGTCCGCAACTTCGGCGGCCGGGTGCTCTCGCTGGAGGCCGACCCCGTGAAGTGCGAGGCCTGGCGCCGGAACATTGCCGAGGCCGGCGTCGAGGGCGCGGCCCAGTTGATCGAAGGCGACGCGTTCGAGACTCTGCCCGCGATCGACGACGTGTTCGACATCGTCTTCATCGACGCCGAGAAGGAGCAGTACGAGCGGCTCTTCGAGACAGCCCGACCGAAGGTCGAGCCGGGCGCGCTGTTCGTCGCCGACAACGTCCTCTCCCACGAGGACACGCTCGCCGCGTACTCGCGCGCCCGCCAGGCAGACGAGACCCTGGAATCGGTCACGCTCCCCCTCGATCGAGGGTTAGAGCTTTCCTCCGTCCTGCGCTAGCCGCTACATTTCGGATTAACCGCGGAAAGGAGGTGGTCCGAGAGTGATTTCATCAAGTACGGGCAGTGGAGGTACCAGCGGGTAGGGGCGTGTCCCCGGTACCGGAAGGGAACCGCCTAGCCAGCGTAGGGGATATCGCGCTACGCGCCGTCGGCTCGTCAGCCGACAGGAAGCGCTCCTACTAGAACACGCTGGTAACCGGACAAAGGGGCCGCATTCGGGCGGCCCCTTTTCTTTGCTCGTACGCTCTTTTTCCATGGCAGTCGTCATCGCCAACCAGCTCCGGAAGGAAATCGCGGGAAATCCGCTGTTCGACGGGGTCTCGTTCAAGGTCGAGCGCCGCGACCGGCTCTCGCTTGCCGGCCCGAACGGCGCCGGCAAGACGACTCTGCTCCGAATGCTCTCCCGCGAGCTGCCGGTGGACAGCGGCGAGTTGTCGTTCTCGAAAGGGACGCGCGTCGCACTGCACGACCAGCGCCCGCCGCTCGAGCACGGATTGTCGCTTCGCGAGTACGTGCTCTCCGGCGCCGCAGACCTGATCGCGTTCGAGGAGGAGCTTCGCTCGCTCGAGGGCGCCATGGCGTCCGGCACCCACGATCCCGCGACGCTCTCGCGCTATGCCGACGTGCAGTCTCGGCTCGAGCACGCGGGCGGCTATGCCTGGCGTGACCGGACTGCCTCCGTGGTGCGTGGGCTCGGCTTCGTCGACGCGGAGCTCGACCGCCCGCTGGAGACCTTCTCCGGCGGAGAGCTCACGCGCGCCTCTCTGGCGCGCGCCCTCGCCGGCGACCCGGATCTGCTGCTCCTCGACGAGCCGACGAACCATCTGGACGTCGAAAGCATCGAGTGGCTCGAGCGCGAGCTGCAATCGCTCGACGCCGCCGTGATCCTCGTCGCCCACGATCGCTGGTTCCTCGAGGCGGTGACGAACGGCGTGCTCGAGCTCGCCGGCGGTCGTTCGCTCTACTTCAAGGGGCCTTGGCATGCGTGGCGGCGCGAGAAGGTCGCGAGGGCGCTCCATGCGCAGAAGTCCCTCGACCGGCTCGAGGGCGACATCGCCCGCCTCGAACGCTTCGTCGAGCGGTTCCGCTACAAGAAGAGCAAGGCCAAGCAGGCCCAGGCGAAGATCACGCATATCGGACGGCTGGAACAGGAGCGGGGCGAGGAGGCCGACGCGCTCGATCGCCTCTCCCTGAAGAAGCGGTCGATGGGCTTCGACTTCCTCAATCCGGCTCGGAGCGGCCGGACGGTGGTCGAGGCGGCGGGCCTCGAGGTCAAGGCGGGAACCAAGGAGCTGCTGCACGGAGTCGATTTCGCGCTCGAGCGGGGCGAGCACGTGGCGCTCGTCGGGCCGAACGGATCCGGGAAAACGACGCTGCTCGAAACCATGCTCGATCGACGTGAGCCCGCCGACGGCAAGGTTCGGCTTGGTCACGGTGTCGGGGCCGCTTACTTCTCGCAGCACGAGATGGAGCTCGACGAGCGGGGGACGGTGCTGGACTGCGTCCAGAGCTCAACCGGGCTTCCGCGCCAGTCCGCACAGAATCTCCTCGGCCGATTTCTCTTCTCCGGGTGGGACGAGCAGTCAAAAGCGGTGAGCGTCCTCTCGGGCGGCGAGCGCCGGCGGCTCGCTCTCGCGATCGTCGTCGCCTCGGGCGCCAACTTCCTCGTGCTGGACGAGCCGACGAACCACCTCGACCTGGAGAGCCGCGAGGCGCTTGAGGCTGCGCTGGAAGCCTTCCCAGGCACCGTGCTGCTCGTCTCGCACGAC
>JBKJWJ010000145.1:0-3593 GCA_046716905.1 Gaiellaceae bacterium | reverse complement strand
GGCGTACATCCAGACGTACAACCAGTCGACCGGTGCCTTTTCGACCGACGACCCGGACAACCCGGGCTACGCGGGATCGGGCAGCAAGCATGCCGATGGCTGCGACCCGAACCTGCTCGGTGCGGTGCAGAACGGCCTCGACAGCGTCGAGCGGACAGTCATCCTGACGAGCAAGAACGGCAGCCAGGCGCCGATCAAGAACATCCTCGATAACATCTACGCGTATTTCACCAACCCGAGTCACGACGGCTTCCTGAACGGCGCCCGGACCGACGACCCCAACGCGTCCTGCCGCAACAGCGCCGTTATCTTCATCTACGACACCTTCAACGGCTGCCAGAACGATAGCTGCAGCAAACTGAAAAACGCCGTGCTAACGGATCTGAAGGCGAAGGGCATCCCCGTTTACGTCATCGGCTTCGGCGCGAACGCGAACTCGGGCGTCTGCGCCGGCACTCCCGGCCCTCCGCCCATTCCGCCCACGGACACCTGCCCGCTCGTCTGCATCGCCGAGCACAGCGGCGCGCTGAAGCTGGACGGCTCGCCGGGCTACTTTCCGGTGACGACCGAGGTCGAGCTCCTCGACGCGCTCTTGAACATCGCCTCTCTCGTCAACGAGTCCCAGAAGGGCTTCGTCGCATCGACCGTCTCGACGGCACAGGCCGCGGGCGAGCAGGTGACCTTCCTCGCCACTTTCAACGCGACGAACAACAAGTCCATCTGGACCGGAAGGGTCAACGCCTACAAGCTCGACGCGAGCGGCAACCTCCTGATGGGCGTGCGGACCATCCGCGACGTCAACGACCCGCTCAACCTCACGGTGATTCCGGCCCCCTCGAACGTCCCCGGCACCTCGCTCATGTGGAACGCCGGCGAGAACCTCGTCGACACGAACGGCACCGGCGCGACGAATTCGTCGGCGGTTCTCCAGCCCGGTGCGGCGATACTCCCCCAGGGCAACTACACCGACGCGTCGAACGACGCGACGACTGTCGTCCCGACCAACTTTTACGCCGGCCGGAAGCTCGTCTTCTCGCTGCCGCAGACCCTCCCGGACATGACCGACGCCTCGACCACGCTCCCGATTCCGGCCGCGGACGCGGTCCCGGAGAACCGGTTCGACATGGTGTACGACGCCACCGCAACCTGGTGGCCGGCGCTCCGGACGCTCCTTTCGCCGCGGACGGCTCCACCTTTCATCTCGACTCCGCCGATCACCGATACGGACGCGAGGGATTCGCTCCGGTTCATCTGGGGGGACCGGGACGCGGTCATCCTGGCGGCCCAGCCCAACGCCCTCGCGGCCAAGCTGTACGGGGACGCGGACAGCAACAGGGTCGTCGACGGCCTCGGCGGCCTCAAGCTGGGCGACATCTTCCACGCCAGCCCCGTTCTCGTCGGGCCGCCGAACGACTTTGCGTACTTCACGAGCAACCTGAACGACTACCAGGCGTTCCGGGACACGTATCGCCGGCGGCGGCGTGTGCTCATCTTCGGTGCCAACGACGGCCTCCTCCACGCGGTGGACGCGGGCGGATGGAACCGGACGCCGACCCAGTGCGATTTCGAGCCCGACGGGACGACCCGGAAGGCCTGCTTCGACCTCGGAACGGGCGCCGAGCTCTTCGCCTACGCCCCCCGTTCGATCATGCAGATCTTCAAGGGTCTGAAGGACGCGATCGGACCCCAGACCCGGCAAATCCAGTGGACCGTCGATGGGCCTCCGACGGCGGGCGACGTCTTCATCGACTCGAGCCACTCGGGCTCGCCAACCCCGGGCGAGCGCGCCTGGCACACCGTACTGGTCGGCGGGATGCGGGAGGGTTCTCCGTTTGAAGGAACGGCCAGCGTGGCGCCCGCGGACACGCTCGGGAGCTACTACGCCCTCGACGTCACGCAGCCCGATGCGCTCACGGCCGACGGCAGCGGCAACCCCGTTTCGGTCATTCCGGCGACCTTCAACGCCCCGCTCTGTCTGAATGCCGGCGGTGACGCGAGCTGCGGCAAGGACGCCTCCGACGGAACGGTTCGGTCCAGCCAGGCGGCCCGGTCGTGGCCGACGATCCTCTGGGAAATCACCGACCTGGGCGACGCTGACGTTTCCGGATCGCCGGGGTTCGGCTTCCGGGACATGGGGGAGAGCTGGTCGAAGCCTTCGCTCGGTCGGGTCAAGGTCTGCACCGCGGGCTGCGGGACCGCGACAGCGGTGCTCGAAGACCGCTACGTGGTGATCTTCGGTGGCGGCTTCGACCGCGAGCGGTTGAACCGTCGGGGCAACTGGCTCTACATCGTGGACATCGAGACGGGCCACGTGCTCTATCGCGCCAACTCGAGTTGCGGCGTCAACGACGAGGGCGGCTGTTCACCGACCTACTTCGGTTCGATCTCTTCCGAGCCATCCGCGCTCGACGGCAACGGCGACGGGGTCATCGACGTCGTGTACGTCGGGGACTTGAAGGGTCGCGTTTGGCGGGTCGACCTCACGGACCTGCGCCTGTCGTCTTCGGCGCCGGCCGGCCGCTTCAACAACAAGATCGACGTGCAAACGGGCTCCGGCAAGCCGTTCCTCTTCTTCGACGCGCCGCAGCCGACTGCGCCCGCCGTTCATCCCTTCTACCCGATCTACTACCGGACCACGGTCATCTCGCTCGGCTACAACATCAGCGGAAAGCCGGCCGTCGGGATCGCGTTCGGAACGGGGGACCGGGACGACATCACGTCCTCCATCGAGCCGCTCGCCTTGACCTTCAAGCAGCGGTACTACTACGTCGTGGACCGCAATAACTCCACGACTCTCACCGAGGCGGACCTGCTCAACATCGCCTCGTCGACCGCGGCCGGCGCGACTTCGGCGCCGGTGAACGGCTGGTTCCTCCAGCTCGCGCTCGGAGAACGCGTCAACGCCGACGGCCTGGCGGCCGGGGGGGTAGTCTTCTTTACCACCTTCAATCCGCTCGCGGCGCTTTCGGGGACGAACCCATGCACCAGCAACCAGCCCGAGTGCGGCCTCGCGCAGGGTACCGCCCGTCTGTACCGCGTTTTCTACTCGACGGGGAACCCCTACCTCGGCGCCGACCGCGGGCAGACGCAGACGCTCGGAGGCTTCCTCTCCGAGCCGGTCTATTTCCAGTCCCAGGACCAGCAGGGCAACATCATGTACACGACCGAGAACACGGTGAAGAAGGAGACCGCGCCGGGCGCGAAGAAGACCACCGTCAAGAGCTGGAAAGAGCGCTCGCGGCGGCCGTAGGATCGATTCGACGAGACTCTGACGGGCGGCACGAGCCGCCCCGTTCTTTTTCGAGGCTTCCGCGGGTTGCTCTACTCGCTCTCGGAAGTCTTGCGCCGCGAGTGATCCAGGATCCGCTTCCGGACCCGGATGGCGGCCGGGGTCACCTCGACGAGCTCGTCGTCGTTGATCCACTCGATCGACTGCTCGATCGTGAGCGTGCGCGCCTGGTTCAACCGCACGGCGATGTCGGCGGTGGACGCGCGCATGTTCGTGAGCTGCTTCTTGCGGCAGGGCTGCACGACGAGGTCCGACTCCTTGACCTGCTCGCCGACGATCTGCCCGCCGTAGACCGCGTCCCCCG
>JBKJWJ010000144.1:0-8976 GCA_046716905.1 Gaiellaceae bacterium | reverse complement strand
GCTCGCCGTCGAGCGCCGAGGTGGTCTGCTCGAGCCGCTCCATGTGATGGGCGATCAGCTCTCGCGCCCTTCCGGCCGGGTCATGGATCGAATCGCCGTGCCCGGGAAGCGCCAGCCTGGGCTCGAGGTCCGCGATTCGCCCCAGCGAGACGAGGTAGTCGCCGAGCGGGTTCGGTCGCGAGTGAGGATAGAGCCCGACGTTCGGCGTGATCGAGCCCAGCAGCGTGTCACCGGCGACGAGGATCCCGTCGCGCAGGAACGCGAGATGGCCGTCGGCGTGGCCCGGCAGCTGGAGCACCTCCCAACCGTCGACCTCGTCGCCGGCTGCGAGGAGCTCCGGGTCGCGCGCGAATCGGACGAGCTTCCCGAAGGCCCTCCCTTCCTCGAGGAAGGACTCGACGTCGACTTCGGGCGTGCCGTGCTCGCGGAGGTACGCGGGCATGGGGCTCTCGGTCCCGTCCCCGCCCCACGTCCGGATGCACTGCTCGTAGTCCTGCGCTCCCTGGTGGACGGGCGCACCGGTCAGGCCGGCCACATCGGCGGCGGCGCCGACGTGATCTGGATGGAAATGCGTGATCAGGATGCGTTCGACCGGAGCATCGAGGCCGGCGAGAACCTGCGCCCACCGCTCGCCGGCATCGGGTAGGCCGAGGCCGGTGTCGACGATCGTCCACCCGCCCGCCGAGGCGGGAAGGAGGTAGCAGTGCACGTGGTCGAGGCCGAGCGGCATCGCGAACGTGACGCGGCGGATTCCAGCCTCGAGCTCAACCATTGACGCTATTCAACCGGCCGGAGCACCTTATGATCGGCGCCCCGTGGCACTCCTGGCTGTCGAGAACATCACACAGCGCTTCGGAGGGATTGTTGCGCTGGACGATGTTTCCCTGTCCTTGGAAGAAGGAACGATCGGCGGTTTGATCGGCCCGAACGGGGCCGGGAAGACGACGCTCTTCAACGTCGTCACGCGTCTGTACAAAGCAGATTCGGGCCGGGTCGTCTTCGACGGGCGCGACCTGCTCAGGACCTGGCCTCACCGGATGATCCGCAGCGGCGTCGCCCGCACGTTCCAGAACGTCGTCCTCTTTCCGACGATGACGGTGACCGAGAACGTCCTCGTCGGCGCCCACACGAAGATCCGCCCGTTCGGCGGACGCCAGGGGGCAAAGCTGGCCCATGAGTCGCTCGAGTACCTGAGCCTCGCCCACCTCGCCGAGCGTCCGGCAGCCGGCCTGCCATTCGGGACGCTCAAACGGATCGAGCTCGCCCGCGCCCTCGTCTCCCGGCCGCGGCTGCTCCTGCTCGACGAGCCTGCGGGCGGGCTCAACCACGAGGAGGTGGAGGAGCTCGGCTCGCTGATCGTGCGGTTGAGGAAGGACTTCGACCTGACCATCCTGATCGTCGAGCATCACATGGCGCTCGTCATGAGCATCTGCGACCGGGTGCACGTCCTGAATTTCGGGAAGAAGATCGCCGAGGGCACGCCCAAGGAGGTTCAGCAGGACCCGGCCGTCATCGAGGCCTACCTCGGAGGCGAGCATGCCGCTGCTTGAGCTCAAGGATGTGCACGCCCGGTACGGACCGATCCGGGCGCTCCACGGAGTCTCACTCAACGTCGACGACGGCGAGGTCGTCGCGCTGCTCGGTGCGAACGGCGCCGGCAAGACGACGACGCTCCGCAGCATCTCGAGCATGACGCGCACCACGGGCGAGATCATCTTCGACGGTCGGCGGATCGCGCGGCGGAGCCCCGAGTACGCGGCGCGCCTCGGGATCGCGCACGTGCCCGAGGGGCGCGGGCTCTTCCCGGAGCTGACGGTCTGGGAGAACCTGCGGATGGGCGTGGTCGGGTCCGGACGCCGCGCGGTCCTCGCCGACGAGGCCAAGCGCGTCATCGGCTACTTCCCGTGGATCGAACGACGGCGGGACCAGCCGGCAGCCACGTTGAGCGGCGGTGAGCAGCAGATGCTCGCGCTGGCCCGGGCGCTCGTCTCCCGCCCTCGACTGCTCATGCTCGATGAGCCGTCGCTCGGCCTCGCCCCCACGATCGTGCGGGAGCTCTTCGCGACCGTCCGTCAGCTGAACGAGAAGGACGGTCTGACCGTGCTCGTTGTCGAGCAGAACGCCACGATCGCGCTCGACGTGGCCTCGCGCGCGTACGTGCTCGAGGTGGGGAGGGTGGCGGTGGAGGGAACGAGCGACGAGCTCGAGCGCCACGAGGGCGTCAGAAAGTCGTACCTCGGCTACTGATGGCCGACTTCCTCCAGCAGGTCGTCAGCGGGCTCGCTCAGGGGTCGATCTTCGCCAGCCTCGCGCTCGCGCTCGTGCTCATCTACCGGGCGACCGACGTCCTCAACTTCGGCCAGGGGGAGATGGCGACGTTCACGACCTACATCGCCTGGTCGTTGATGAACCACGGCCTCTCGTTCTGGCCTGCGTTTGCGCTCACGCTCGTCATCGCCTTCGTCGGCGGCGCGGCCATCGAGCGTACGATCATCCGGCCGGTCGAGCACCGGCCAGAGATCGTGATCGTGATCGTGACGATCGGGCTGCTGATCGCCCTCAACGGCTTGACCGGCTGGATCTGGGGAGCCGAGGTGAAGGCGTTCGACAGTCCCTTCCCGAACAGCACGCACGACATCGGAGGCGTCGTCGTCGCAAGTGTGGACATCGGCGTGCTCGCCGTCTGCCTGCTGATGGTGCTGCTGCTCTGGGCGTTCTTCCGGTTCACGACCATCGGCCTCACGATGCGCGCCGTCGCCAACAGCCAAGACGCGAGCCGGCTGCTCGGCGTCCGAGTCGGCTGGATGCTCGCGCTGGGCTGGGGCCTCGCGGCGATGCTCGGCGCGGTCGCCGGAATGATGGCGGCGCCGACGCAGTTCCTCGACCCGAACCTGATGCTGATCATCCTGATCTACTCGTTCGCGGCGGCGGTCCTCGGCGGAATCGACAGTCCGGTCGGCGCGGTCGTGGGAGGGCTCGTCCTCGGCGTCCTGATCAACATCCTCGGCACCTACGTCGACTTCATCGGCGGTGCGCTCCGGCTGCCGAGCGCGCTGTTCGTGCTGCTCGTCGTCCTGCTGATCAGGCCGCAGGGCCTCTTCGGCCACAAGGTGGTGCGGCGCGTATGAACAACCGCCTGCTCGGAAAGGCGATCGGCCCGGTCCTCTTCGTCGGGGCCGTGGTTCTCGTCGCGCTGCTCCCTCGGTTCATGGGCGAGTTCCGCCTGCTGCAGTTCACGCTGGTCGCGATCTACGTGATCGCGCTCCTCGGCCTGAACATCCTCACCGGCTACAGCGGTCAGATCTCGCTCGGCCACGGGGCGTTCGTCGGCTTGGGCGCGTACATCACCGCTCTGCTGTCGCTCGGGCGTCCCGGTCTGGAGCTCTACTTGCTCGATCCGCCGAGTTGGCTCCCGATCGGCGACGGGATGCGGCCGATCTTCACGATCCCGATCGCGGCGCTCGTGACGGGCCTCGTCGGCCTCCTCGTCGGCATCCCGGCGCTACGGCTGGGAGGGATCTCGCTGGCGCTGGCCACGCTGGCGATCGCGGTCTCCTTCCCGATCCTGATGAAGCGCTTCGCGGAGGTCACGGGCGGTGGCGGCGGACTCAACCTGAACCTGCCGGAGACGCCGTTCGGCTGGGACATCTCCGTGCGTCACTGGCTCTACTACGAAGCCTGGGTCACCGCAGGGATCCTCTTCCTGCTTGCGTGGCTGCTCGTTCGCGGCCGGATCGGGAGGGCTTGGCGCTCGATCCGGGACGGGGAGGTCGCAGCAGTCTCCGCCGGCGTGAACCCGGCGCTCTACAAGACCTTCGCCTTCGGTGTCTCGTCGGCGTACGCCGGCGCGGCCGGTGCGCTCTTTGCGATCGAGACCTCGTACGTGAACCCCGACACCTTTCCCGTCGGGCTCTCGATCCTGTTGCTGGCGAGCGCAGTCATCGGCGGGCTCGGCTCTCTCGCCGGCGTCATCTTCGGAGCGCTCCTCTACGAGTTCCTCCCGATCTACGCCCAGAAGCCGCCGATCTTCTCCTTCGACTTCGCCGATCAGGCGCCCGCTGTCGTCTTCGGCGTTTTCCTGATCGTGATCAAGCTGCTGCTCCCGGGCGGCGTCGCAGGGCTCTTCCGGGTGGTGGCGGCGAAGGTCCGCGGCGGCAGGATGCGCCGCGCCGCGCCTCCCGGTGCCTAAAGCGTTAACGTCAGTCACCATGGCGACGCAGACGACTGCGACGAGGAGGAGGGACTCTGAGCGCGCGCGCCTCCGCGAGCGGCGTCGCGAACAGCTCCTCGACGTGGCGGATCGCGTGATCCAGCGACGCGGCCCCAGCGTCTCGATGGACGACATCGCCTCCGAAGCGGGGATCACGAAGCCGGTGCTCTACCGTCACTTCGGCGACAAGGACGGCCTCTACACGGCGCTGACGGAGCGATACATCGCCGACCTCGTCGTCGCCCTGCGACCGGCCGTCGAGACGACGGATCCACGCAGCCGGCTGGCGGCGACGATCGATGCCTACCTCTCCTACGTCGAGCGGGAGCCCGAGCGGTACCGGTTCCTGCTCCATGCGAGCGACCAGCCGCGGACGGCCCCGCTGATGGCGGATGTTCGCCGCCGGCACGTGGCCAACTGCGCCTTCGCCGCCGCCGAGAACATCCGACGCGCCGGCCTCGACCCGGGCTTCGCCGAGCCCTGGGCCCAATGCGTGACCGGGATGGTGCGAGCGGCCGGAACCTCGTGGCTCGAGACCCGCTCGCTGCCCCGGGGCCAGCTCGTCGACTACCTCACGACGATCCTCTGGGACGGCTTCTCGTCGTTGCGACGATCGGTCGCCGGAAACTAATCCAACTTGCCGTTACTCCTCGTAACCCTTTGTACTAGGCTTGTCAAAGTGGCGGTGCTAGGGAGGAGACAAGGTATGAAGAGAGTGCTGTTGGCAGTTGCTGTGCTCGGCGCAGCGCTGACCGTGAGCCTGCCGGGTGCGCTTGCGCGGCCGTTCGCGGGAACTGCGCCGCAGGCGGTTCCAGGGATCACGAGCAGGGCGATCACGATCGGCGGGACATTCCCGTTCAGCGGTCCGGTGTCGTCGTATGCGCCGATCGCCCGCGGGATGGAGACCTACTTCAAGTACGTCAACGCCCGGAGAGGACCGGACGGCAAGCGCGGGGTCTACGGCCGCGGGATCATCTTCAAGACGTACGACGACGGGTACAACCCGGCGCAGACGATTCAGCTTCACAACAAGCTGGTGCTCGAAGACAAGGTCTTCGCGATCGTGGGAACGCTCGGCACGGAGTCGAACCTGGCCATCCGGCCGATGCTCAATCAGAGGAAGGTGCCGCACGTTCTCGTCTCGACAGGGGCGAGCTACTGGGGCACGCAATACAAGCAGTTCCCGTGGACGTCGGGTTGGCAGACCGACTACGTCGCCGAGGGGCGCATGTACGCACGTTGGATCATCGCGAACAGGCCCAACGGTCGGATCGCGATCTTCTACCAGAACGACGACTACGGGAGGGACTATCTGCGCGGGATCAAGGACGGTCTCGGAGCCCGGCGGAGCCTGATCGTCTCGGAGCTCGGATACGAGGTCACGGACACGAGCTACGCCTCGCAGATCGCACGCCAGAGGGCGTCCGACGCAACCACGTGGGTCCTGTTCACAACGGCGGGAACGCCGACCGTGCGCGCGCTCGGAACGGCAAGGCAGCTGGGGTGGAGGCCCGAGCAGATAGTGCTCAACTCGGTCGCCGCGACCGACGGCGTGATGGCGGCGGCAGCTCGAACCGTCGGTCAGGACTTCCTCAACGGAACGATCAGCACGGGTTACCTGAAGAACAACACGAACCCGAAGTACCGCACCGACCCGGCGGTCAAGGCCTACCGGAACATCATGGCCAAGTTCGGGCCCGACGGGATCGACATCCGCAACACGTTCTACTACTACGGCGTCGCGAAGGCGCACGACTTCGTGAAGCTGATGTACGCGGCGGGCAGGAACCCGACCCGCGCGTCGCTGATGGCCGCGACCGCGAGGATGAACTGGGTCAACCCCTACGCCCTCAAGGGCGTCAGGGTGAGGACGACCAGGACCGACCGCTTCCCGATCGATCAGGAAGAGTCCTTCGTTACAACAACGGCAGCTGGTCCGAGATCAGCGTGCTCTACAAGGGCCGCTGAGCTCTTCGGACCGAGGCACGTCGACGGGGCCGCACACGCGGCCCCGTCTATTTGGGAGAACGCTCGCGTGGACCTGACACTCACGCCGGAGCAGGAGCTGATCCGCCGCTCGGCTCGTGAGTTCGTTGACCGCGAGATCACGCCTCACGCGCGGGACTGGGACCGTGAGGAGACCATGGACCGGGGGATCGTCGAGAAGCTTGCGGAGGTCGGCTTCCTCGCGGGCTGGGAGCTCGACACGGTCTCGTACTGCCTGGTCATGGAGGAGCTCGGCCGAGCCGACTCTTCGGTCCGCGGGATCGTCTCCGTGAACGTCGGGCTCGTCGGCAAGACGATCCTCAAGTGGGGCACGGAGGAACAGAAAGAGGAGTGGGTGCCGCGCCTGGCAACCGGCGAAGTGCTGGGCTGCTACGCGCTCACCGAGCCCGGCGCCGGCTCGGATCCCGGGAGCATCGCGACGCGCGCCGAGCGCGACGGAGACGACTGGGCGATCTCAGGCTCGAAGATTTTCATCACGCTCGGCACCTGGGCGGGGCTTGCGCTCGTCTTCGCAAAGACCGGCGATTCCGTCACCTGCTTCCTCGTCCCGACGGACGCTCCGGGCTTTTCGGCGCATCAGATCAAGGGCAAGCTCGGGCTCCGGGCACAGGACACGGGCGAGCTCGCGCTGGACGGCGTGCGAGTCCCCGGTGGCAACATCCTCGGCGAGGAGGGCGGGGGTTTGAAGGTCGCGTTCTCGGCGCTGGACAATGGCCGGATCTCCCTCGCCGCAGGCTGTGTGGGCATCTCGCAGGGCTGTCTCGAGGCGTCCCTCGACTACGCGAAGGAGCGACAGCAGTTCGGCCGCTCGATCGCCTCCTTCCAGCTGGTGCAGGAGCTCCTGGCGGAGATCGCGGTCGAGACCGATGCCGCGCGCCTCCTGGCGTGGCGGGCGGCACTCGCCGCCGACTCCGGGGCCAGGCACACCCTCGAGTCGTCGATTGCGAAGTACTACTGCAGCGAAGCGGCGGTGCGGGCGGCGAACGCCGCGGTGCAGGTGCACGGTGGCTACGGGTACGTCGACGAGTATCCGGTCGGGAAGTACCTCCGCGACGCGCGCGTTACCACGCTGTACGAGGGTACGAGCCAGATTCAGAAGCTGATCATCGGACGCCAACTGACGGGGGAGAGCGCCTTTGTCTGACGCAGTCATCGTCTCCGCAGCACGGACACCGATCGGGCGGGCCCGCAAGGGAGCGCTCGTGGACGCCCGGCCCGACGATCTCGCGGCCTTCGCGGTCGACGCGGCGCTGAAGCAGGTGCCGGAGCTTGACCGCGCCGACATCGTCGACGTGATGATCGGGTGCGGCTTCCCCCAGGATCGGCAGGGCATGAACCTCGCGCGCCGCGCCGGTCTTCTCGCCGGGCTGCCGGCCAGCGTTCCCGGCACGACCGTGAACCGGTTCTGCGCCTCGTCGCTCCAGACGATCCGCATGGCCTTTCACGCCGTCAAGGCGGGCGAAGGGGACGCCTTCGTCGCCGGAGGCGTGGAGTCGATCTCGCAGGTCGACGGCTATCCGAAAGACGCTGAGGAGCTCCACCCGAAGTTGTTCGGCGACGAGGCGCCGATCGCGAACGTCTACATCCCGATGGGCATGACCGCGGAGAACGTGGCCGAGAAGTGGGACGTCTCGCGAGAGGACATGGACCGCTACGCGCAGCGGTCGCAGGAGCGAGCGGTCGCGGCGCAGGACAGCGGGTTCTTCGAGCGGGAGATCACGCCTTGGGAAGGCGTCTCGGCGGACGACGGGCCGCGCCCCAGCTCCACCCTGGAGAAGCTCGCGGAGCTTGAGGCGGCCTTCAAGCCGGGCGGCAAGGTGACCGCCGGGAACTCCTGTCCACTGAACGACGGAGCTGCCGCGGTGGTCGTCACGAGCGTGGAGAAGGCGCGGGAGCTTGGGCTCCAGCCGCGTGCTCGAATCATCGCGTCCGCGGTCTCGGGCGTCGAGCCGGAGATCATGGGCGTCGGGCCGATCGGCGCCGTCAGCCGGGTGCTCTACCAGGCCGGCATGATGATCGAGGACGTCGACGTGATCGAGCTGAACGAGGCCTTCGCCGCCCAGGTGATCCCGGTCTCGCAGGAGCTCGGCTTCGATCCGTTCGGCGAGAAGCTGAACCCGCACGGCGGCGCGATCGCGCTCGGGCACCCCTACGGGATGACCGGCGCCCGGATCATGTGCACGCTCCTCAACGACCTCGACACGCTGGACGGCACGATCGGGCTGGAGACCATGTGCGTCGGTGGCGGCCAGGGGATGGCGATGCTCGTCGAGCGCCTGCGTTGATCGCGCTCGACGAGGCCGCACTCGACGAGGCGAGGGCCTTCAATGAGGACATCGCGTTGCGCCTCTCACAACAGCCTTCCGTGCATACCGTTCCTCCGGAAGCCTCGCGGCGGGCGCGGCGTGAGGGCAGAAGCATCTTTCCGCCGCTCGAGTTCCTCCCGCATGCGCGGGACATCGCCGTGCCGACCCGGAACGGCGAGATCAGGCTGCGCGTGCTGGCGCCCGAGGGCGAGGCCACCGGCATCTACTTGCACATCCACGGTGGCGGCTGGGTGCTCGGCGAGTGCGACGAGCAAGACCCCAGGTTGTGGTCTCTCGTCGAGGCGACCGGCCTGTGCGCCGTCAGTGTCGGCTATCGCCTGGCACCGGAGCATCCCTACCCAGCCGCTTCGGACGACTGCGAGGACGCGGCGCTCTGGCTGCTCGAGCATGGGCACCGCGAGCTGGGCACACCAGAGCTCCACACGATTGGCG